>USMK01000003.1 GCA_900555835.1 uncultured Clostridium sp. | reverse complement strand
ATAAACGCCTTGGAAAACGGAGACTTTTTAAATTTTATATTTTACTTTTTAGCGGAAAGGCACGAATCAATTCACACGTATCAATCTATGTCCCCAATGAGTCAAAATGACTCAAAAGGAAACGTCCCCTATGAAGCAAAAAAAGACACATAAGCCTAGTATCAAATACTAAGTCTATGTGTCCATAACCAAATGCAAGCATTTTTTAATTATACCACTCAAATTCCCATATAATAAACTTCACAGTATCCCCTTCTTGTATTCCCATTTGTTTTAACCTATCCTCTACTCCTAATGCTTTTATTGATTTTTGGAAATAATACAATGATTCATTATCTTCCATGTTCACTCTGCCTAGTAATTTTTCTATTGCTGGTCCGTCTACTACATATACTCCGTCTTCTATTCTTACATCAAATTCGTTTTTTTCCTCTTTTAATGTATATACAACTCGTTCTTCTGTTTCTACTAATTCTTCTTTTGGCAATTCTTTTAGTTTTTCTGCTACTCTATTTAATAATTCTTTTAAACCTTGTCCTGTTGCAGCTGATATTTTGAATAGCTCTAAATTGTTTTCTTCTGCCAATTTTTCTAGTTCATTATATTCTGTTTCGTCTTGCATTGCATCAATTTTGTTAGCTACTAATATTTGTGGCTTTTTACTTAATTTTTCACTATATTTTTTTAGTTCTTCATTTATTGTGTAATAGTCTTGCACAGGATTTCTTCCACTTGCTCCTGATACATCTATTATGTGTAATAATATTCTTGTTCTTTCTATATGTCTTAAAAATCTAAGACCAAGTCCAACACCTTCGCTAGCTCCTTCTATTATTCCTGGTATATCAGCTATTACAAAACTTTCTCCGTATTCTGTTTTTACAACACCTAAGTTCGGATTGATTGTTGTAAATTCATAATTTGCAATTTTAGGTTTTGCTGAGGTTACCATTGATAGTATTGTAGATTTTCCCACATTTGGATATCCTAATAACCCTACATCTGCTAATAGTTTTAGTTCTAGTATTATTTCTTTTTCTTGTCCTTTTTCTCCTTCTTGTGCAAAATTTGGAGCCTGTCTTGTTGATGTTGCAAAGTGTGAATTACCTTTTCCACCTTTTCCACCTTTTAGCACTAATTCTTTTTGGCCATCCTGAGATAAGTCTACTATTACTTTTCCTGTTAATGCATCTTTTACAACTGTTCCTTTTGGCACGCCTATACACAAGTCGTCCCCACTTTTTCCATAACAGTTTCCACCACTTCCGTTTTTTCCGTCTTCTGCTTTGAATTTTTTGTTATATCTAAAATCAATTAGTGTATTTGTGTCTGGATCAACTTCGAAATATATGTCTCCACCTTTTCCTCCATCTCCTCCATCTGGTCCTCCGGCTGCTACATATTTTTCTCTTCTAAATGTTTTGGCTCCATTTCCGCCATCTCCTGATTTTATTATTATTTTAGTATAATCTACAAACATATTATTCTCCTTGTTTATTTAATATATTATAATCTAATTTCATTGCCTTTTTTACTTTTTTCATTGTTTCTTTTGCTGTTTCTCTTGCTTTTTTTGTTCCTTCTGCTAAAATATCGTCTATTAGTTCTGGTCTTGCTTCGTAATAAGCTCTTTTTTCTCTTACTGGTGCTAAATAATTTATAATGTTATTTGCAAGTTGTTTTTTGCAAGCAACACATCCTCTTTTTCCTTCTTTACATTCTTTGCAAATTTGTTCTTGTTCTTCTTTGGAGCTAAATAGTTTGTGGTAATAATATACCATACATACATCAGGATTTCCTAAATCGTCTTTCTTTATTCTTTTTGGATCTGTTACTGCACTCATTACTTTTCTTGTAATTTCTTCTGGTGTGTCTGATAAATAAATCGCATTTCCTAATGATTTTCCCATTTTTTCATTTCCGTCTAGTCCTTTTATTCTTTTGGCATTTGATAAAACTGCTTCTGGTTCTACTAGCACTTCTCCATATATGCTATTAAATTTTCTTACTATTTCTCTTGTTTGTTCTATCAATGGAAGTTGGTCTTCTCCAACTGGTACTAGCACACCTTCCACAGCAGTAATATCTGCTGCTTGGCTTACTGGATATCCTAAAAATCCATACGTTACACTTTCTCCGAATATATCCTTTTTTTGTGCGATTTCTGTTTTTACGGTTGGATTTCTTTCTAGTCTAGCAATTGTTACTAGGTTTGAATAAAATACTGTTAGTTCTGCAACTTCTGGTATCATTGATTGTATATATATTGTAGTTTTTTTAGGATCTATTCCAACTGACAAATAATCCATTACAACTTCTCTTACATTTTTTCTAACTTTTTCTGGATTTGCAAAATTGTCTGTTAATGCCTGAACATCTGCAACTAAAATATAGCTTTCATATTCGTCTTGCATTTTTACTCTGTTTTGTAATGAACCAAAATAATGTCCTATATGTAATTTTCCTGTTGGTCTATCTCCTGTTACTATTCTTTTTTTATTCATTTATATCATCTCCACTTTTTTCAGTTTTCGCTTAATTATTATACTATATTTCCACAGTTTTTACAATGTTTGTGGAAATATAGTACAAAAAAAGTAGGATATAATATTTAGACTACTTTTTTTGTAGTCTCATATTATTACCCTACTTTTTTTGTTTTAAACAGATCCCCAATATGCGATATCCTTTTTCTTGATGCTTATTGTTTCATCACCAAACCAACTGGATACCTCTACTGTAATTCTTTTTTTGGTCTCATCCCTCATTTGTTTTTCAATATCAATTACATCTTCTTCTAAGTAGATTTTCTTTCCATTATTTAAAACAATGTAAGAATCAGCCCAATACCGAGATCCCTTTGCCATATTAATTACCTCCTAATGAAATTTCATTTTGTTTAAATATGACTGTGTATATTTTTATAGCAATTTAATTATACTACAAAATTCTACCTTTGGCAATTATTAGTCCTTTAATAATGGCTCTATTTCGTCTTGCATCATTTGTTTTAACATTGTTGCACTTTTATCGAATTTTGCTTGTTCATTTTTGTTTAGGTCTATTTTTAATATTTCTCTTACACCTTGTGAATTTATTATTGCTGGTACACCGATATATACATCACTTTGTCCATATTCACCTTGTTGTAATGTTGATACTGTTAATATTGTATTTTCGTCGTCTAATATTGCACTAATTAGTCTGCTTAATGATATTCCTATTCCATAGTATGTTGCTTTTTTCTTTTCTATTATTTCATATGCAGCATTTACAACTTCTTGGTGCACGGCTTCTAATTCTTTTACACTTTTTCCGTGTTCTTTATACATCTCTGTTAAGCTTTTGCATCCCACATAGCATTGTGACCAAGGAACAAATGATGAGTCTCCGTGCTCTCCCATTATATATGCGTGAACATTTTTGCTTGTTATATTTAATTTTTGTCCTATTATATAACGAAGTCTTGCTGTGTCTAATAATGTTCCTGAACCTATTACTTTTTCTTTTGGAAAACCTGATACTTTTTGTACAACATAGCTCATTAGGTCTACTGGATTACTTGCTATTATAAATATTCCATTAAATCCGCTTTTTACTACATTTTCTGTTATTTCTTTCATTATTTTTGTATTTGTTTTTGCAAGTTCTAGTCTTGTTTCTCCACCTTGTTTTTGTGGAACACCTGCTGTTATTACAACAATATTGGCATCTTTACAGTCTTCATATTCTCCTGCTTTTATTTCAATTTTTCCAGGTGAAAATGGTACACCATGAGATAAGTCCATTGCTTCTCCTATTGTTTTGTCTTTGTTAATATCAATTAAAACTAATTCGTTTATTCCTCCTCTGTTTACTAATGAGTATGCCATACTCATTCCTACCATTCCTGTACCTACTAATACGATTTTTCTTTTTTCTACCATATTATTTTTTCCTCTTTTCTTTATGTATTTTGATTGTTCTAATTATATATTAATTGTGTGCTTATTTCAATAAATTATACTCATGTTTTTTTATTTTTATTTATATTATATATATATCCACAAGATTTGCACTACGCAAGTTCCCCTTTCCACAGCTTGCTCACAATGTGTGAATTTCTTATCAACTTTTTCTTATTTTCTGTGTAATGTTTTGCACTAAGTATTAAACTTTTTATCCACAGTATAATTTATAACCCCACTGCCAGCTAGTTTTCGTCTGGCAGGCAAGTTATCCACAGCTTGTTATTGTTTATACCTATCCACTAAAAAATTTCCACATTTATTGCGCAATTTGTCATTTAGTTTTTAGGTATTACATACTATAAAATAAGGAGTGATTTAAGTGAGTAAAAAAGGACTATGTTTGGCTGGTGGAGGTATAAAAGGGGCAGCACATATTGGAGCAATAGAGGCACTAATAGAGGAAGGAATAAAATTTGATGCAGTAGCACGGTACATCATCACGGAAGTATAGTAGCAACATTATATGCACTAGGGTACACGCCAAAGGAAATGTATCAAATTTTTAAGGAATATTGCAGTAAGATAAATTATATTGAATTAAGTAATATTCCAAAATTCATTTTAAGTAGAATATTTAAAGACGAAATAAAGGTATATGGATTAAATAGCGGAAAGGCCATTAGAAAAAAAGTAAGAGAGGTAGCAACAAATAAAGGAAGGCAAAATATAAGTGATATTACAATTCCAATTTTTATACCAAGTGTAGATCTGAAAACAGGTAATTTAATTGTTTTTACATCTGAAAATAAAAGGAAGGTCTTTTCTGATAATATTATTTATATAAATAATACCGATATTTCACTAGCTGTTCAAGCAAGTTGTAGTTTCCCTGGAATTTTTGAGCCAGTTATTTTTAATGATTTTGTACTTGCAGATGGAGGAATACGTGAAAATGTGCCTTGGCACATTTTAAAATTGAGCGGCTATAATTCGATTTTAAGTATAGTTTTTGAAGAAAGTAATGATGTATATTGTTGCAATAATATTTTGGATGTTTTGACCAATTCTTTCGATATTCTTTGTCATGAGCTTTCTAATTATGAATTAAATGGAGCAGATTATCTAATTAGAATAAATACTCCTCATGTTTCTCTTTTAGATTGTTCAAAAATAGACGAATTATATATTTTAGGTTATAGACAAACAAAGGAATATATACATAAAAACAGACTAATTTTTAATTAGTC
Organism: uncultured Clostridium sp.; assembly: GCA_900555835.1. Taxonomy (GTDB): domain Bacteria; phylum Bacillota; class Clostridia; order TANB77; family CAG-508; genus UMGS1864. The sequence continues at coordinate 83,267 of USMK01000003.1, read as the reverse complement.
TGTTTTTGGATTACCTTATCATACTTACTGTTGATACTCTGTTATCTAATTCTTTTTGTAGTTGGTTTTGTTTTGCAACTAAAAACCAACCTGATATTGTTGTTGCAGCTAATATTACAAGTGCTGCTACTAATACGTAAAATGTCCATAAATTGATTTTTATTTCTTTTTTTTCTTCTTGTTTTTGCATTTTTTCTCCTCCTTTGTTTCTCCTTTTTCTAAAATGTATTATATATTATATTTCTACATTTTGCAACATATTTTTTATTTAGATTTTTGTTTTTATTTTAGTCTGTGAGCATATTTTATAGTTTTGTTCTTTATAGAAAATAGACTTGCAGTATAATTTTTTTGAGGCACAAAAAAAACATATCTGGGTTAGATATGCTTTTGGCGGAGAAAGAGGGGTTCGAACCCTCGCGCCCCTTACGAGACCTAACAGTTTAGCAAACTGTCCCCTTCACCACTTGGGTATTTCTCCTTTTAAATATGAGATGTAACTTATGTACATCTCATTCCTTGGCGGAGAGGGTGGGATTCGAACCCACGGTAGGGGTAAACCTACGCCAATTTTCAAGACTGGTGCCTTAAACCAACTCGACCACCTCTCCAAATTTGCTGTCTATGTTTGTCAACGAATATATATTAACATACTTTTGGTACATATGTCAAGAGTATTTTTTCACTTTTCCAATATTTTTTCTTGTTTACATAAAAATAGAAGAAATAGGAAATATTTTCCCATTTCTTCTATTTTTCAGATAATTTTGCCTTTTCTAGGGCTTCTTTTTCTTCTTGTGATAGTGCATATGTTGATGTTCCGTTGGTTATAGGCTTTGCATATATGTTTGAAGAGTCTGCTGAATATATTCCGTTTAGTATAACTCCATTATCTTTTGCATCAAGCATTGCCAATGTAAAGCTTAAATCACTTCCTACATCTGAGAAAGCAGAATATCTTACAATTCCTATTTTTTGCAAACATCCCTTCATATTTGAATTTAAATTATTTGCATATTCTTGAATTTCCTTGTTTTCTTGTTCTACTTGCTCTACTTTTGAAATAAATCTTCTTAAATCGTCTTCTATGTTTGTGTTATTCCCCAATTTCTTCATAAATTGTGAATAACTTTCTCTAATTTTTGATAATTTAATTGTATTTACTATGTATAATACAATTAATATAACTACTGCTATCAAAAGTATTAGTAAAAATGCATCTGATTTTAGTATTTCTAACATTCTTTTGTTTCCTTCCTTTTTGAATTAGTCTAATAAATCTAATATTCTTTCTAGGTCGTCATTATTTGCATATTCTATTATTATTTTGCCTTTTTTCTTACCTGCATCTAGTTTTACCTTAGTTCCAAAAAAGCCTTGGAATCTGTTTTCTATGTCTTTATATATTGCATCATATCTTTTTTGTTCCTCAACATCCATTTTTTTCTTTATTTTCATTTTTTTCATTGTTTGAGCAACATTATCTCCTCTTTCAATGATACTTAAAGCCATCGCATATTGCTTATCTTTATCTTCTGTTGATAATAATACTTTGCAATGTGCTTCTGTTAATTTTCCTTGCATTGCAAGGTCAATTACTCTTGGATCTAAGTTTAGAAGTCTTACTGAGTTTGCTACACTGCTTCTTGCTTTTCCTAGTATTTCTGCAACATTTTGTTGTGTTAGGCTATATTCGTCCATTAAAGTTTTTATTCCTCTTGCTTTTTCAATTGGATTTAAGTCTTCTCTTTGTATATTTTCTATTAAAGATATTTCTTGATTTTTTCTTTCGTCATCTTCTCTTATAATTGCAGGAATCTCTTGTAATCCAGCCTTTTTTGCTGCTCTCCATCTTCTTTCTCCTGCTATTATTTGGTAATAATCTTGTTTTTTAGTTACTACTATTGGTTGTATTACACCATAACTTTTTATTGATTCTGCTAAATCTGTTAATGCTTCTTCGTCAAATATTTTTCTTGCTTGTTCCCTATTTGGCTCAACTTCTATTATTTTCAAGTTTTTTACTATTTCGCCTTCTTTTATTTCTTCTTCAAATGGATTAGCTGTAAATAATGCGTCTAATCCTTTTCCTAAACCAGTTTTCTTTGGCATATTATAGCCCCCTTTCTTGTTATTTCATATGCCTTGCTTTTAGTTCTGCTTCATTTATTTTTAAGAATTCTTTTGCCAATTTGTCATATGCTTTTGCACCTTTTGACCTTGCATCATATTCTGTTATACTCATTCCATAGCTTGGTGCTTCGCTAAGCTTTACATTCCTTGGTATTACTGTCTTGTAGACATTATCTCCAAAGTATTTGCTAACTTCTTTTACTACTTGATTTGACAAATTGGTCCTGCTATCATACATAGTTAATAATGCACCTTCTACTTTTAAGTCTTTATTTAAATGTTTTTTTACAAGATTTACAGTATTCATAAGTTGTCCTAATCCTTCCAATGCATAAAACTCACATTGTATTGGTATAAGTACACTATCAGCTGCTGTAAATGTATTTAATGTTATAAGTCCAAGTGATGGAGGGCAATCTATTATTACATAATCGAATTTATCTTTTACTACATCTAGTTTTTCTTTTAGTCTTTGCTCTCTTGAAATCATTGATACAAGCTCAACTTCGGCTCCTGCTAAGCTAATTGTTGATGGACAAACACTTAGATTTTTAATATTTGTCTTTTCAATGATTTTTTCCATTTCAACATCTCCGACAATAACATCATATACGGAGTTTTCTATTTCTTTTGATATTCCAAGTCCACTTGTTGCATTTCCTTGGGGATCTGTATCTATTAACAATACTTTTTTCCCTCTTTTGGCTAGTGCACTACTTAGATTTACTGAGGTTGTAGTCTTTCCGACTCCACCTTTTTGATTAGCTACTGCTATTACTTTTCCCAAATTGTATCCCTCCTACTTTTGTCTAATAAATATGATATAAAATTTAAGAGCAGATGTCAATAAAATTTATGAAAAAATTCTATTTTATACCTGCTGCTTAATTTATACTATTGGATTTTTGGTTGGTATGCCTGCTTTTCTAGGATATTTATTAGGCGTATCCTTTATTTTTCTTATTATTATAAGGTTTCTTTCCATTTCTTCGTCTATTGTTATTTTTTCAACTTTTTCTAGTTTTCCTCCAAGAATATTTATTGCTTTTTTGCTTCTTTCCAGTTCTTCTTGTGCCTTTGGTCCTTTCATACAAATACATATTCCATTTAGTTTTACATATGGCATTAAGTATTCTAGTAAAATTGGCAAATCAGCTACTGCTCTTGATACTGCTACATCATAGCTTTCTCTTACTTTATTTTTTGCATATTCTTCTGCTCTTGAATGAATTGTATTTACTTCTTTTAAGTTTAATTTTTCTATTATTTCATTTAAAAAGTTTATTCTTTTATTTAATGAATCTAATAATGTTAATTTTATAGATTTATCTACTATTTTTAATGGAATACCGGGAAAGCCAGCCCCTGTGCCAACATCTATTAGCCTATTTTCTTCTTTTATATACTTTTTTATTGTTATAGAATCTACAAAATGCTTTTTTATTACTTCTTCTGGATCTGTTATTGCTGTTAAATTCATTTTTTCGTTCCATTCAAGCAATAATTGCATATATTCGTAAAACTCATTTAATTGTTCGTCTGGTAACTTTATCCCTATCTTTTCACTTTCTTCTGCCATTTTTTTATAAAAATTAGTTTTCTCCATTACTAATCTCCTTTTTTTCTTTGTGTTGCTCTAAATATATAAGTAGAACAGATATATCTGCTGGTGATATTCCAGATATTCTTGATGCTTGTCCTATTGATGTTGGTTTTCTTAAATTTAATTTTTGTCTTGCTTCTAAGCTTATTCCTTTTATTTGATTGTAGTCTATATCCTCTGATAATAGCTTATTTTCTAGTTTTTTGAATTCCTCTACTTGTTTTTGTTGTAATTTTATATATCCTTCATATTTTATTTGTATTTCTACTTGTTCCTTCTCTGCCTTTTTTAGTTCTGGTCTATTTTCGTCTATTTCAGCTAGTTTATTATATGTAAGTTCTGTTCTTTTTAATAATTCAGAAAGTTTTACTCCTGCCTCTATTTCAGAAGAATTATTTTCTTTTAAGAACTTATTTACTTTTTCTGTTGGTTTAATTGTTGTTTCTTTTAATCTTTCTATTTCTTTTTCTATATTTGCTTTTTTCTTTTTAAATTCCTCGTATCTTTCGTCTGAAATTAGTCCTATTTCGTGTCCTTTTTCTGTTAATCTTAAATCTGCATTGTCTTGTCTTAGTAAAAGGCGGTATTCTGCTCTTGATGTCATCATTCTGTATGGCTCATTTGTTCCTTTTGTTACTATATCGTCTATTAAAACCCCTATATATGCCTCTGACCTATCTAATATTAGTGGCTTTTTACCTTTTAATTTTTGTGCAGCATTGATTCCGGCAATTATTCCTTGTGCAGCAGCTTCCTCATATCCAGATGTTCCATTTATTTGTCCTGCAAAAAACATTCCTTCTATTTTCTTTAACTCTAAGGATAATTTTAGTTCAGAAGGATTTATGCAGTCATATTCAATTGCATATGCAGGTCTTGTAAACTCTACATGCTCTAATCCTGGTATAGTTCTATACATAGCAATTTGCACTTCTTCCGGAAGCGAAGAACTCATTCCTTGTACATACATTTCTTCTGTATCCAAGCCCATTGGCTCTATAAATATTTGATGTCTTTCTTTATCTGCAAATCTAACTACTTTATCTTCTATTGATGGGCAATATCTTGGTCCTGTTCCTTCTATCTTTCCAGCATATAGTGGAGAACGATGCAAATTATCTCTTATTATTTTGTGTGTTCTTTCGTTTGTATATGTAAGATAGCAAGGCTCCTGCTTTTGTGGTTTTATTTCGTTTTCAAAAGAAAATGCTACTATTTCGTCATCTCCTTCTTGAATTTCCATTTTAGAAAAGTCTAGGCTTCTTCTGTTCACTCTTGCCGGTGTTCCTGTTTTAAATCTAACTATGTCTATTCCTAGTTTTTTAAGAGATTCTGATAATTTGTTTGCTGGGAAAACTCCATCTGGTCCACTTTCGTATGAAACTTCCCCTATAAATATCTTTCCTTTTAAATATGTTCCTGTTGCTAGAATTATTGATTTAACGTTATAAACCGCCCCTATGTTTGTTTCTATTGATTTTACTTTTCCGTCTTCTACTTCGATGTTTACAATTTCAGCTTGCTTTACATCTAGGTTTTCTTGTAACTCTAATGTATGTTTCATTTCTCTTTGATATTTTTTTCTATCGGCTTGTGCTCTTAAAGAATGCACGGCTGGGCCTTTTGAGGTGTTTAACATTCTTGACTGAATAAATGCTTTGTCTATGTTTTTTCCCATTTCGCCTCCAAGACTATCTATTTCCCTTACTAAGTGTCCCTTTGATGTTCCTCCTATGTTTGGATTACAAGGCATATTTGCTATTACCTCTAAACTGATTGAAAATATTGCGGTTTTCATTCCTAGTCTTGCTGCTGCAAGTGCTGCTTCACATCCTGCATGTCCTGCTCCGATAACTGCAACATCATATTCTCCTGCATAATATTTCATTTAATTCATCTCCTATTTTTCTCGTTTTTTAAAGAACAGAAAAGCCCGTTCCGTCAATCTTTTTGCCAATTTTTCGTCTGTGAGGCTTTATACTGCTAGATAATTTTTTCATATTTTTTTATTTCCCTAGACAAAATTTCTTAAAAATTTCGTTTATTATATCTTCTGTTGCATTTTCTCCTGTGATTGAATTCAAGCTTTCTATTATTTCCTTTATATCAATTGCACATATATCTATTGGCATTTGTGCTTTTATTGTTTCTTTTGCTTTTTGGCAATACATTCTTGCTTTTTTTACTAACTCTAAATGCCTTATGTTTGTAATAGTTACACCATCATTTATGTTTATTTGACTTATATTAAACATTCTGCTAATTTCTTCGTATAATTCTTCTATTCCTTGTTTCTTTAATGCTGAAATTTCAATTATTTTTTTATTGTATTGTTTTAAGTATTGTTCATCTATTACTTTTTTGCCTAAATCTATTTTATTTAGCAAGATTATAGCATTTTTGTTTTTTATCAATTCTAAGATTTCTTTGTCTTCCTCTGTTAATTCTTTGCTGGCATCAAATATTGCAATAACCAAATCACTATTTTCTGCTATTTTCTTAGATTTTATTATTCCTATTTTTTCAACTTCATCTTTTGCATCTCTTATTCCTGCTGTATCTATGATTTTTAGTGGAATTCCTTTGATTGTTATAAATTCTTCTATGGTGTCTCTTGTTGTTCCTGCATATTCCGTAACAATAGCTCTTTCCTCTTTTAATATAGCATTTAATAAAGACGATTTTCCTGCATTTGGTTTACCTATTATTGCAGTTTTTATTCCTTCCCTTATTATTTTACCTGTTTTAAAAGATTCTTCTAATTTTTTTAGCTTTGCTTCTGCTTCGTCCAATTTTTGAATTGCTTTTTCATTTGTTACTTCCTCTACATCATACTCTGGATAATCAATTGATGCTTCTATGTCTGTCATTATTTCAAGTATTATACTTTTTATTGTAGTTATTTCCTGTTTTAAATATCCCTCTAACTGATTTACAGATGCTTCGGCTTCTTTTTCTGTTTTTGAATTTATTAATTCTATAACAGCTTCTGCCTGAGATAGGTCTATCCTTCCATTTACAAAAGCCTTTTTAGTAAATTCTCCGTGGTTCTGCTAAAACTGCCCCATTTTCTAGGCAAAGTTCCAATATTTTTTGCATTACTACACTAGAACCATGTGAATTAATTTCACACATATTCTCTGTCGTATAGCTTTTTGGTGCAAAGAAATATGATACTAATACTTCGTCAATTTTCTTTTCTGTTTTTGGATCAATTATAAATCCATATTTCATTGTATATGTTTTTGGTTCTTTTTCGCTTTTTGGTTTAAATATTTTTTCTATTACATTAAATGCTTCGTCTCCGCTAATTCTTATTATTCCTATTCCGCCAACTCCCGGAGATGTTGATATTGCTGCAATTGTTCTCATTTTTCTCACTCCTAAAAAACAATTAGGCAGGAAAACTCCTACCTAATTTACACTTTTTTATTTATTTAAAGATATTACGATTTTTCTATATGGCTCTTCTCCAACGCTATGTGTTCTTATTTTTGAGTTTTCTTGTAGTTTAGAATGTATTATTTTTCTTTCATATGGTCTCATTGGGTCTAAGGTTACGGTTTTTCCTGTTTTTATTACAGTGTTTGCTACTCTTTCTGCTAATTGTTCTAGTGTTTTTACTCTTTCTTTTTTATATCCACATATATCAAGTGTTACTTTTAAGTGTGTTTTCATTCTGTTTTTTAAAACAGAATTCATTATAACTTGTATTGAGTTTAGCGTTTCTCCTCTATAACCTATTAAATATCCAGCATTTTCGCCATTTAGTTCAACTTCAATATATTCTCCTACTATATTTAATTTATACTCTATTTCACTTTGTTTTAATTTTCCCGTAAGTTCTTTTACAAAATCTTCAACTATTTTCATAGCTTTCTTTTGTTCTTCTTCTGAAATTTGTTCTCTTTCATGTTTTCTAATATCTTTTTTTCTATTTTCTTTTAATGTCATTTCAATTTTTACAATCCTTGGTACTAATATACTGAAAAAACTTCTTTTTTCTTCTTCTAATATTTTTATATCTACATTTTCTCTTGATGTATTAAATTCTTTTAAGCCTTTTTCTATTGCCTCTGATGTTGTTTTTCCTTCAAATATCATTGTTTTAGGCATTTTCTTCACCTTCTGTTTTAATAATTTTATTCATTATAACCTTTTCTATTATCATTAGCAAATTATTTACAAGCCAGTATAATGCCAGTCCTAAAGGTGCTATTAGTGATACAGAAACAGCCATTACAGGCATTATATACATCATATTTTTATTAGCCTCTTCAATTGCATCCATTTCATTCTTTTCTTCATTTCCGTTTTCTTCTTTTTTCTTCTTTTTAGTCATATTTGTTGATATTTTCATTGACGCTATTGAAGATATTACATATAAAACTGGAATTATATATACTCTATAATCCCCCATTGAGCCTACTGGAACTAGACTTAAATCTAATCCTAAGAACTCCATATTTATATATACTCTTTCATCTTCTTGTCCCTTTTCTTTTATTATATTTATTTCAGGATATTTTATATTTCCTCCTGCTTGTCCATCTTGTATTAATTTTGATTTATAGTCTTCAATAACTGTTGTATCTACTTTTCTCATATAGGTTAGTGGACTTTGTACTAAGAAAAATACTGATAGTAATAATATTATTTGTATTATTGAGCTAAAACATCCACTAAGTGGGCTCATATTTTCCCTTTTGTATAAGGCCATTGTTTCTTTATTTAGCATTTCTGGATTGTTTTTGTATTTAAATTGTAATTGTCTTACTTGTTCGTTTATTTTTGTAGTCTTTTGCATTGTTTTTTGTTGTTTTATTGATATTGGTAACAATATTATTTTTATCAATATGCTAAATATTATTATTGATAAACCATAATTTTTAACTATTTCATATATAAAATTTAATATGTAACCAAACATATTAGCAAAAAAAGCAAACATATTTAACCTCCGTTATTTATTTTAATGGGTCATATCCACCTTTTGAAAATGGATTACATTTTAGTATTCTTTTTAAAGATAATAAACTTCCCTTTCCCACTCCATATTTTTCTATTGCTTGTTTTGAGTATTCTGAACAAGTCGGGTAAAATTTACAATGTACTCCTTTGCTTGAAAGCCATGGAGATATTGCTTTTTTATAAAAGTTTATTAGTTTTAATAATATTTTTTTCATTATTCCTCATTTATTAGATTTGCTTTTTTAAAAATTCTATCAATATCTTCTTTTACATTGTAATATGTAGCATTCTCTATACTTGCCTTTTTTTTCCACAATATTACATATGTTTTTCCTTTTACTATTTTTTCTTCTATTTGTCTATAATTTTCTCTTATCAATCTTTTTATTTTGTTTCTTTGCACACTATTAGCAATCTTTTTACTAATCGCAATTCCCATATAATTAGATTGTTTATTATTATCTATTATAAACATCTCTAAATATTTTCCACCATAATAGTTTTTTTTAGCAAATACTTTTTGGAATTCATAATTTTTCTTTAACATTATTGTTTTCATTTTTACATCTCTCTGCTTTTGCTTTTAAAGAAAAAAGGCTACTAAACCTGCAGCCTTTACCATTTATTAAGCACATATTTTCTTTCTACCTTTATCTCTTCTAGCTTTTAAAACTTTTCTGCCAGCTCTTGTTTTCATTCTTTTTAAAAAACCGTGCTCTTTTTGTCTTTGTCTTTTTTTTGGTTGGTATGTTCTTTTCATTTTGCACCTCCTAATATATTTAAACAATTTTTGTTTATTACTAAATTACAAGTATTACGATTATACACATTTTTTAGCTATTTGTCAATACTTTTTACATGTTTTTAAAGTAAATTTTTTTTTATATTGACTATGTTTTTAAATTTTGATATTATATCGTAATAATAGGGAAATAAGGCTTTTTTGCAGAATACTAGCTTTTCTTGTCATTTAAGAGTAGTACAATGTGGACAAATTTTATACTAGAATCGCTAGTTTATCAACAGGTGTGGATAAATCTGTGGATAACTTTTGATTTTTTCCTATCACAATATTAACAAAAGGGGCTGAATTTTAAATGCATATGGATAAAGAAGAACTTTTAACAAAAGTTAAAGAACTTTTAAGAAGTGATATGTCTGAGTTTGCTTATGACGTTTGGATTAAAGATTTATCTTATCTAAGTTTTTCTGAAAATGAAATTGTATTTAGATGTGATACAAAATTTATGCAAGACCTTATGCAAGCACAATATACAACATTGCTTAAAAAGGCTTATGCATATTTAACAAACAAGTCTTTTGAAATTTCTTTTGTTGTTCCAAATGAACAAAAAGATAATAATTCTGAGAAAACAAACATTTCTGAAACACCAATTGAAAACAAACTTGTTTATTCTAATTCATCTTTAAATCCTAGATATACTTTTAGCTCTTTTGTTGTTGGGGATAACAATAGATTGGCTCATGCAGCTGCATTAGCAGTTACAGAAGCACCTGGTGCATCATACAATCCACTATTTTTATATGGTGGGGCAGGGTTGGGGAAAACTCACTTGATGCACGCTATTGGTAATGAAATTCTAAGAAACAACAAAAATGCGAAAGTTTTATATGTTACTTCTGAAAAATTTACAAATGAATTTGTTAATGCAATAAAAGATAATACAAATGAAAAATTTAGAAATAAATACAGAACTGTTGATGTTCTTCTTGTTGACGATATTCAATTTATTTCAAAAAAAGATGCTGTTCAAGAAGAGTTTTTCCACACATTTAATACACTTCAAGAAAATGGCAAGCAAATTGTAATTTCTAGTGATAAGCCACCAAGAGATATTCCACTTCTTGAAGAACGTTTAAAGTCAAGATTTGAATGGGGACTAATTGCAGATGTGTCTGCACCTGATTATGAAACCCGTTTAGCTATACTAAGGAAAAAAGCAGATTTAGATAATATTATTATTGATGATGAAATTTTGTGTAATATTGCTACAAAAATAGATTCTAATATTAGAGAGTTGGAAGGAGCATTAAATAAAATTGTTGCTCATGCTTCTTTATCTAATATTCCAATTACCCTTGAAATGGCAGAGGAGTCTATTTATGATATCGTATCTAAAAAAGAAAGAGTTATATCAATTGATTATATTCAAGAGGTTGTTTCTAAATATTTTGGTATTGATATTAAGGATTTAAAATCTTCTAAAAAATCAAATGACATTGTTTTTCCAAGACAAATTGCAATGTATTTGTGTAGAAGTGTAGCAAATGCCTCATTTCCTAAGATAGGAGATGAATTTGGAAAAAGAGATCACACAACTGTAATGCATGCTTATAAAAAAATTGATAAAGAAATTAAAACTAATCCAAATACAAAATTAATTGTGGATAATGTGAAAAAGAATCTAACATCTTAGTTTTTGTTTATGTATAAATGATTATTTAGATTTTTTAAAATAGACGTTTGTAAGAACAGATTTTTAAAAAAATTTTGGTAGTTCTTCTTACGGAAGTGGTTGGTTAGTTACCCACAGGGGACCTGTTAATAACCTGTATATGAATTGTTAATAACTATGTTTTCCACATAATATTGAATAACCTGTGTATAACTACCCTCGTTTATCAACAGATTTATGAACATCTAAAATCCTACGCGTATAAAGTCTGAGGGTACTTTTCCACACAATCCACATAACCTACTACTATTACTACTAATATTATTTATTTATTATAAAAAAGGAGTTTTGAAAAATGAAAATTGTTTGTGAAAAAGAAAAATTGCTTAAAGGTATTAATTCCGTAGTAAAAGGTGTATCTTCTAAAACAACAATGCCTATATTAGAGGGTATTCTTATTCAAACAAATGATAATAGTTTAAAATTAACAACTTATGATTTAGAAATAGGTATTGAATATATAACTGAATGTAATGTTATTGAACAAGGAGCTACTGTTGTTAATGCTATTATGTTTAGTGAAATTATAAGAAGATTACCTAATACAGATATTAGTATTACATTAAATGAAAAAAATCTTCTTGTTATAGAATGTGAAGGTTCTTTATATAAATTAGCTACTATGAATCCAGAAGAATTTCCAGAGTTACCTAAAATAAATATAGATAATTCTATTGAAATTGAACAAAATTCATTAAAAAATATGATTAGAAAAACAATTTTTGCAGTAAGTGCAGAAGAAAATAGACCGATATTCACAGGTTGTTTATTTGAAGTGAATAACAATAAGCTAAATGTGGTTGCAGTTGATGGTTTTAGATTAGCTTGGAAAAGTATGTACTTAAATGTTAAATCTAATGAATTTAGTGCTGTTATTCCAGGAAAAACGTTAAATGAAGTTAATAAAATATTAAACGATTCTTTTGATCCTATAAAAATTGGTATTTCTAAAAATCAAGCTTTATTTGAAATGAGTAATTGTAAAATCGTTACTAGATTATTAGATGGTGAATTTTTAAATTATAGAAATGCAATTCCTACTACTTGGGAAACAAGAGTAAGAGTAAATAGAGAGAGTCTTCAAAATTGTTTTGAAAGAATTAGCTTAATTTCTTCTTCTAGTATTGAGAAAGAGAAGAAGTATCCAGTTAAATTAACTGTTGATATTGGTAAATTAACTATTTCTTGTACTAATCAAACTGGTGATGCAAAAGAGGAAATTTATTTATCAACAGAAGGAAAAAATTTGGAAATAGGCTTTAACCCAAAATATTTTTTAGATGCTTTAAAATCTATTGAAGATCCAGAAGTATTTTTGGATTTTGGAACAAGCATTTCCCCAGCTATTATACAATCTGTGGAAGAAAACGGGGATTATATTTATATGATTCTTCCAATTAGATTAAAGGATTAGTTGTATGATTATAAAAAATATTAAATTAACTAATTTTAGAAATTATGATAATTTAGATTTAGAATTAAATAATGGTGTTAATATTTTTTATGGAAATAATGCACAAGGAAAAACAAATATTATAGAGGCTATATTTTTAAGTGCTATTGGAAAATCTTTTAGAACCAATAAAGATAGCGAACTTATAAAATTGGGGAAAGATAGTGCAAATGTGTGTATTGATTATATAAATTCCGATAGGGAAGGAAATATTAGTATTGATATTGGAGATAAAAAGAAAGTTAAAATAAATGGTATTCCTGCAAAAAAGCTAAGTGAGATTTTAGGAAAAGTATATGTTGTTCTTTTTACTCCTGACGATATAAATATTTTAAAAGGAAGTCCACAAGAGAGAAGAAAGTTTTTGAATATAATGATTAGTCAATTACGACCTTTATATATGTTTGTACTAAATGAATATATTAAAACTATGAATCAGAGAAATTCATATCTAAAACAAATTAAGTTTGAAAATAAACCAGAGGAAATGTTGGATATTTGGGATATGAAACTTGCTGAATATGGAATGAAAATTTATTCATATAGAAAAGAGTTTATAGAAAAAATTTCTAATAAAATTCAAGAAATTCATTCTAAAATTACTAATAATAATGAGGTTATAGAAATTAAATATAATTTTGAGTGCAAAGATAAAAATGAATATTATTCAAAATTAGTAAAACAAAGAAGATCAGATATTCAAAAGGGAAGCACAAGTTTTGGAATTCATAGGGATGATTTTTTTGTATTTATAAATAATAATTTAATTAGTTCTTATGGCTCACAAGGTCAACATAGAACTGCAATTCTTTCACTTAAAATTTCTGAACTTCAAATTATTTTTGACGAGGTGGGGGAATATCCAATTTTGTTATTAGATGATTTTATGTCTGAATTAGATAGTGAAAGAAGAATTAATTTATTAGAGAATATTAATAATAATCAAGTTATTATAACTTGCACAGATAAGAGTGTTTTTGAGAGTATTCATTCAAAATTATATAATGTTTCTAATGGAAAAGTAAAATAAATTTTGATTTTATGAAGGATTTGTGATATTATGTATTTGCATATTGGAAAAGATTATATTTTAAATAATAATGATATAATTGGAATTTTTAATATAAATACTTTAAAAAAGTCAAATAGTTATGATTATATTTTAGAAAATTTATCAGAAAAAGTTATAGATATTTCTGGTGGAAAACCAAAGTCTTTAATTTTGGTTAGTAAAAACAATAAAAATATTGCTTATATTTCAAATATTTTATCATCAACTATTGGAAATAGAATTAACTAAAAAAATAGGAGGAAATTATGGACAAGTTTGAACATGAGTATGGGGCTGACCAAATTCAGGTATTAGAGGGGCTAGAAGCTGTTAGAAAAAGACCTGGAATGTACATAGGAAGCGTTTCTATAAGAGGTTTACATCATTTAGTTTATGAGATTGTTGATAATAGTGTTGATGAAGCATTAGCAGGATATTGTACACATATAAGAGTAACAATTGAACCTGGAAATGTTATATGTGTAGAAGATGATGGTAGAGGAATTCCTGTTGGAAAACATGCTAAAACTGGTATTTCTGCTGCTGAAACAGTTTATACTGTACTTCACGCTGGTGGAAAATTCGGAGGAGATAGTGGATACAAGGTATCTGGTGGTCTTCATGGTGTTGGTGCTTCTGTTGTTAATGCATTATCTAGTTGGACAGAAGTTACTATTCAAAGAGATGGTGGAATTTTTCAAATGAAGTTTGAAAAGGGTAGAACTGTAAGTCCACTAAAAAGAATAGGTGATTCAGATAAAACTGGAACAAAAGTTAGATTTTTAGCAGATGATACAATATTTGAAACATTAGAATATCAATTTGAAGTTTTGGAGAATCGTTTTAGAGAAATGGCATTTTTAACAAAGGGATTAAAAATATCAATTGAAGATTTAAGAGAAGAAACTCCAAAGTCTGCAACATTCCATTTTGAAGGTGGATTAATTTCTTTTGTTGAATTTTTAAATAAAAATAAAGAAAAAATAAATGAGAAACCTATTTACATAGAAAAAGGTGGAGATTTTCCACTTGAAATTGCAATTCAATATACAACTTCTTATACAGAAAATATTTATTCTTTTGTAAATAATATAAATACAATTGAAGGTGGAACTCATTTAGAAGGATTTAAACGTTCTCTTACAAAGGTATTTAATGATTATGCAAAAAGTCATAATATATTAAAAGAAAAAGATTCTAACTTACAAGGTGAAGATATTAGAGAAGGTATTACTGCTGTTATTTCCGTAAAAGTTAAAGAGCCTCAATTTGAAGGTCAAACTAAAACTAAACTTGGAAATAGTGAAATAACAGGAATTGTTCAATCAACAATGAATGAAGCTTTATCAACATTTTTAGAGGAAAATCCTACAATTGCAAAATCTATTTTGGAAAAATGTATTAGTGCATCAAGAGCAAGAGAGGCTGCTAGAAAAGCAAGAGAGCTTGTAAGAAGAAAAAATGCATTAGAAAGTTCAACACTTCCAGGAAAATTAGCAGATTGTAGTGAAAAAGATTCTTCAAAATGTGAAGTTTATATAGTTGAGGGAGATTCAGCTGGTGGAAGTGCAAAACAAGGTAGAGATAGAAGATATCAAGCTATTCTTCCTTTATGGGGAAAAATGCTTAATGTTGAAAAGTCAAGAGCTGATAAAATTTATAATAATGATAAACTTCAACCTGTAATTTTAGCTGTTGGTGCTGGAATTGGAAATGATTTTGATATAAGTAAAATTAGATATGGAAAAGTTATAATAATGGCTGATGCTGATGTTGATGGCGCACATATTAGAACATTGTTATTAACATTCTTCTTCCGTTATATGAGACCTTTAATTGAAAACGGAAATGTATTTTTGGCACAACCACCATTATACAAATTATCTAGAAGAGGAATTCCAGATACTTATTGTTATAGTGATGACGAGCTTGCTGAAAAATTAAATGAACTTGGAAGAGATGGAATGAATATTCAAAGATACAAAGGTTTAGGTGAAATGAATCCTGAACAATTATGGGAAACAACTATGAATCCAGAAACTAGAATTTTGGTTCAAGTAAAAATGGATGATGCAATTAAGGCTGATGAGATTTTTACAGTTTTAATGGGTGACGAGATTGGTCCAAGAAGAGAGTTTATTGAAAATAACGCAAAATATGTAAAAAATCTTGATATTTAAATAAAAAATCCCTTAGCATAACTAGGGGATTTTTTTTATTTTAATAGCTAGTAGGAAATTCCTACTAGCTATTATCAATAAAGCTGATATTAATCGTAGCTAAAACTAATATATATAATTTTTTTAACTAATATATATTGCTATATAAATAATCAATCAACCACATATATTAATCATTTGCTCGACTACAAGTACACCAAAAGTAACTATATTCATCCCAAAGGGACTAATAATAATCACTAAGTAATATTATTTATTAAAATAATTCTCTTGACAAATAATATTTTTAGATATAAATGTAATCTTAACTAGGCTATATTACCTATAATTTAACCACAATATATTATAGCTTACATACAAATAATATAACCATAACGCCAACTTATAATAATCCGAAAAAGTTTTGAACTATTATAAATCTTTGCTCGAATGATATTAAACCTAAGCAAACTTAAATCTAATATCACTCTTCGTTTGACTAATAAAAACCTTACGATTATAGTATGTGAAATTATATTTTTTATATACATTTTTATTGAAGAAAATGTATGGAATATTATTATAGTATTATATCAATAAAAATAGAATGTCGAAATTTGTCGGAAACTTTTAAAAATAAATTTGTGAAAAAGTGTTTACAATTATGTAAATATGTAGTATCATAGTATAAATTGTTCTTATGCATAAGAATTAAATTAGAAATTAAGTCTAGTTATCAAGTTCAACCTAGTAATAACAAAATTAGAAAATTAAGGCGATTTCAGCCAATAAAAATCAAAGTTAAAATTTAATAAGGAGTGACTATGAAAAAAAAATTTTTAAATTCTACGCAGAATTGGTTGCCGTTTTTGAAGATTTTGGATAATGGGGTAATTTGGCTAAAAGATTTTTCTTATGTTAAAATTTTGAAAATTACTCCAATAAATTATAATTTAAAATCCAATTTAGAAAAAGAGGCTATTTTAAATTCCTATAAATTATTTTTAAAAACTTGCGATTTTGATATTCAAATTTTAATTCAAAGTACGAAAAAAGATTTATCTAAAAATATTTTAAATATAAAAAATAAAGAAAGTGAAAATGAGATAATTAAAAATTTATCTAAAAAATATATTCATTATATTCAAGAATTAAATGATAACAAAAAAGTTTCGTCCAAAAATTTTTATATTCTAATTAAAAATCCCATAAAAAATAAAAAAGAAAAATATAATTTGGAAAATGAAAAAATAATAATAAATAATTTAAATGAAAAATATTTTAAAATAAAAGAATGTTTATATAGGTGTGAAAATTGTGTAGAAGAAGTGGAAAACAAAAATGAAACATTAGAAATTTTGTATAAATTTTATAATAACAGGAGGATGTATGAAAAATAAAAAAGAAAATTTTTATGAAGGATGTTATTGTTTAAAAGATTTAATTTCTCCTTCATATATAAATATCACAAATCCAAAATATATAGAAATTGATGGAGAATATTATTGTGGAATTATTATTTCTAATTATTATAGAAAATATTCGGATTTAATTTTAAGAAAATTAATGGAAATAAATTGTAATATAAATATTTCAATTTTTTATGAAAAACAAGATAATTATAAAACTATTAGAGATTTAACATATCATATTGGAAATGTGGGAGTTGATTTAAAAACAATAAATCAAAATAGACAAGATATTGATATTGCAAGTTTTACTTATGATGATGCAAAATACATAAGAAAAGAAATTCAAATAAATAATGAAGAATTATATTATTTATATATTTATATAAATATTCATTCTGATAATTTAAAAGAATTAAATTATTTAATAAATAAAATAGAAGGTATTTGTCAAAGTAATGGGATGCAAACTAAAAAAGCAAATTTTAGACAAGAAGAATTATTTAATAGTTGTATGCCATTTATGATAAATAATGATGAGGTAAAAATGACAGCTAAAAGAAATATTTTAACATCTAGTTTAACAAGTACATATCCATTTATTTCTTCTTCAATTTTTGATGATAATGGAATATTTGTAGGAACTAATATTTATGATAATTCACTGGTATTTATTGATAGATTTAAAAAAGAAAAATATAAAAATGCTAATATGTGTGTATTTGGAACAAGCGGAGCAGGAAAATCATTTTATATAAAATTATTGATATTAAGATATAGAATATTAGGATTAGAACAATATGTTATAGATCCAGATAGAGAATATAGTAATTTAGCAGAAAATTTAAATGGTAGTATTATCAAGCTTGGACCAACTTCAAAAACATATATAAATATTTTTGATATAAGAGAAGAAAGTTTGGAAGAAGGAGAAGGTTATTTAGCAAATAAAATAAATAAATTAATTGGATTTTTTAAATTAGTTTTTAAAAATGCTAATGATGAAGATTTGGCAATATTAGAAGAAAAAATAATTGATTGTTATAAAAATAAGGGAATAACATTTGAAGATAAAAGTTTGTATAAAAATGAAAGTAATAAAATAAATATCAAACCAATTTTTAAAGAAGAAAAAGATATGCCAATTTTGGAAGATTTATATAATATTTTAGGACAAGATAAAAAAACTAAAAAAATGCAACAAAGACTAATTCCATTTGTAAAAGGTTCTTTAAAATTTTTAAATAATTATACAAATATTAAATTAAATAATAAATTAATTATTGGAGATGTATATGAATTAGGAGAAGAAAATTTAAAATATGGAATGTATATTTTTACAGAATTATTTTGGGATAAAATAAAAAAAGATAGAAATATAAAAAAAGCAATATATTTAGATGAAATATGGAGATTAATCGGAATTACTTCAAATAAAGATGTGGCTAGTTTTATTTATAAAATATTTAAAACAATTAGAAAATATGGAGGAAGTGCAGTTGCTATAACACAAGATGTTGAAGATTTATTTAGTTTAGAAAATGGAATGTATGGAAAAAGTATATTAAATAATTCTAGTATAAAAAATATATTTTCATTAGAAGAAGAAAATATATTAATATTAGAAAAATATTCTAATTTAACAGAAAAAGAAAAAATTGAAATTAAATCATTAAAAAGAGGAGAGTGTTTAATGTTTGTTGAAGCAAGTCATATTTTAACAAAAATAGAGAGTGCTGATTTTGAAAAAGAAATTATTAAATAAATAATTAGAAATAATAAAAAATATTTATAGTTATATTTATATTTTAATTATACTAAAAAAATAATTAAGAAAACAAAATTAAAAAATATAAAAAGAGGAAATAAAATGAAAGAAATAATTACTGCATTAGCAAATCCAAAATTAAATAATAAATTAAAAGAAATAAAAGAATTTAATATTAATTATAATGATATACAATATCAAGAAGGTGTATTAGAAATATTAAAAGAAAATACAAATATTGAAATATTAATATTAAGTGAAATTTTACCAGGCGAATTAAAAATAAAAGAATTTATTTATGAAATAAAAAAATATAATAAAAATATTAAAATTATTATTTTTTTAGAAAAGAAAAAAGAAGATTTAGAATACTTTTTAAGAAGTGAAGGAATTTTTGATATTTATTATAATAATGAAATTAGTGAAAATAAAATAATCGAAAAAATAAAAATTAAATCTGAAAATATTTCGGAATTAGAAAAAATTAAAAATATAATAAATGAAAATATAAAAACTAATGAAATGAAAAATAGAAAAAAAGAATTATTAAATATAAAAAATAAATTAAAAATTAAATTGAACGAGGTAATTAAATTTAATTATTTAATTATAATAAGAATAATAAATATATTAAACATATTTAAATTTAAAAATAAAATTAAATATAAACTAACAGATAATAAAAATTTAATTTCAAATAAAACAATTAAAATAGAAAATAATAAAAATAAAATAATAACAATAAATGGATTACCTCGGAGTTGGAAAAAGTGTTTTTACCATTAATTTGGCAATAAGTTTTAAAAATAAAAAAATATTGATTATTGATTTAGATATTTTGAATAATTGTTTACATACAATTCTTGGAATTAAATTGTTAAATAAAAATAAACATAATTTAAAAAAATATATAATTAAATATAATAAAAATATAGATTTAATTTCAATTTCACAAATATTAAAAAATAATGAAATTGAAAATATAAAAGAATATTTAAATAATTTAATAAAAGAATATGATTATATTTTTATTGATATGTCATTAGAATGTTTTGAAAATCAAAATAAAAAAATTATGAAAAAAAGTTATTTAAATATATTGTTAATTGAACCTAATTTAACTGAAATAAAAAAATCACAAAAAATTCTAGAAATGTATAATAAAGAATGGAAAATAAAAAAACAATTTATTAATATAATTTTCAACAAATATAATATAAATTCTATAAAAGAAAAAATATTAAAAAGATTATTTGAAGAATATAAAATAATTGGAAAAATAAATTTCGATTTAAATTATAATTTATTGATAAATAAAAATTATAATTGTAAAAATGAAATTAAAAAAATTAAAAAAGAATATTTAGAAATAATTAAAGAATTATAAATTAAAGTTAAAAGAATTTTTTATTTTTTAAAAAATAAAATTAAAAAATATGAAGAAGGAAATGATAATAAATATGGAGAATGAAATTAATTTAAATAACACTAATGAAAAAAATCTTAATAATAATTTAAATAATGAAATAAATAATAATATTGTAGAAGAACAACAAAAGTTTTTTGAAACTAATATTGGAAAAGCAGTAAATGCAGGAATAAATATTGGGTTAAGATTAGCTTTACCAGATTTAATTGAAAATCAAGTAATAGAAGTAAAAGATATACTAATGAGCCAAGGAATAAAAGATGGAATAAAAACAATTGCAAATTCTGTAATGGATTTTGGAAAAAGTGTAACAGGCGTATTTACAGGAAAATTTGAAAATATAACACAGGTGGAAAATGCAATAAAAAATGGAGGAGTTATTGACACTACTTCAAAAATATTAGGAGGTGCAATTGATTTAGCAAAAAGCAATAAACTAATAAATGCAACAACAGCTAAAATGCTAAGACAAGGTAAAAATACAATATTAAATAGTATTAGTAATGGATATGAAGAAATGCTAACAAGCCAAATAAAATCAATTGAAAAAATCAATAAAAATATTACTAATTGGAATTTAGCTTATGACGAAAGAGATATTAACACAATGAAAAAAGAATATAAAAAATTAGAAAAAGAATTAGAGAAAATAATGCCACTTGAAAATACCATAAAAGAAGCTAGAAAAATAGAAAATATACATAATTTAATATTAAATAAAGGCGAGAATTTTGAGCTTACAAAAGATGAAGTAGAATTAGCTAAAAAGTTAGTATAAAAGCCAATTTTTTTGCTCAGAAAGTCGATTTTTGCTTGCAAATTTAGGTTAGTTTTAGTATAATACAAAGAGAAAATATAAAATCGAAAAGAGGTAAAAAAATGGACGAACAACAAGAAAATATAATCGAAAGAGACATCGAAGAAGAAATGAGAACAGCCTATATTGATTATGCTATGAGTGTTATTGTTTCTCGTGCTTTACCAGATGTTAGAGACGGTTTAAAACCCGTTCACAGAAGAATATTATATGCTATGTACGAAGATGGAATTACATCAGACAAGCCATATAGAAAATGCGCAAACACCGTAGGTTCTGTTTTAGGAAGATATCATCCACATGGAGATGCTTCTGTTTATGATGCTATGGTAAGAATGGCACAAGACTTTTCATTAAGATATATGTTAATTGATGGTCATGGAAACTTTGGTTCTATTGATGGTGATGGAGCAGCTGCAATGAGATACACAGAAGCAAGAATGGCTAAAATTGCAGAATATATGCTAACTGATATTGAAAAAAATACAGTTGATTTTATGCCAAACTATGACGATAGATTACAAGAGCCAACTGTTTTACCAGCAAGAGTTCCAACATTATTGATAAATGGTTCTTCTGGAATAGCAGTAGGTATGGCTACAAATATTCCTCCACATAATTTAACAGAAGTTGTAAATGGACTTATAAAAATAATTGATGACCAAAATACTACTGACGAAGAATTGATGGGAATAATTAAAGGACCAGATTTTCCAACAGAAGGTATTATTTTAGGAATGGAAGGAATTAAACAAGCTTATACAACAGGAAGAGGAAAAATTACAGTAAGAGCAGAAGCCGAAATTGAAGAATGGAATAATAATAGACATAGAATAATTGTATCTTCACTTCCATATCAAGTAAATAAAGCAAAACTTATAGAAAATATAGCAAATCTTGTAAGAGATAAAAGATTAGAAGGAATATCTGATTTAAGAGACGAATCTGACAGAGAAAATAGAGTAAGAATTGTTATTGAATTAAAAAGAGATTCTAATCCACAAGTTGTATTAAATCAATTATACAAAAATACTCAAATGCAAGATACATTTGGAATAATTATGCTTGCATTAGTAAATGGAGAACCAAAAATTTTAACATTAAGACAATGCTTAAACTACTATTTAAAACATAGAGAAAATGTAATAATTAGAAGAACAAAATTCGAACTAGAAAAAGCAGAAGCTCGTGCACATATATTAGAAGGTTTAAAAATAGCCTTAGACAATATCGATGAAGTAATTAATATTATTAGATCTTCATATGATGATGCAAAAGAAAGATTAATGAAAAGATTTGGATTAACAGATATTCAAGCACAAGCAATTCTAGATATGAGATTAAAAACATTATCAGGTTTGCAAAGAGAAAAAATAGAAGAAGAATATAATGAATTAATGAAATTAATTGCTCATTTAAAAGAAATATTAGCTAGTGAGAGATTAGTTCTTGATATAATAAAAGAAGAATTAATTGAAATTAGAGATAAATTTGGAGATGAAAGAAAAACTAAAATTGTTGCAGCAGAAGGAGAAATAAACATCGAAGATTTAATAAAAGAAGAGCAAACAGTTATAGCTTTAACACATTTTGGATACATAAAGAGAATGCCAGTAGATACATATAAGAGCCAAAAAAGAGGTGGAAAAGGAATAACTGGAATTTCTACAAGAGAGGATGATTTTGTAAAAGAAATATTTACAGCATCTACTCATGATACAATACTATTTTTCAGCAATAAAGGTAAATTGTATAAATTAAAAGGATATGAAATACCAGAAGCAGGAAGAACTGCAAAAGGAACTGCTATTGTTAACTTATTAAGCTTAGATGCAGGAGAAAAAGTATCAACAATAATAACAATTCAAAACTTTGCAGAAGGAAAATACTTATTATTTGGAACAAGAAAAGGATTTATAAAGAAAACTCCTATACTAGAATATAATTCAGCAAGAAAAACAGGTTTACAAGCAATAACATTAAGAGAAGATGACGAGTTAATTGATGTAAGATTAACAGACGGAGAAGACAATGTTGTACTTGTAACAAAAGGTGGAATGTCAATAACATTTGACGAAAAGAATGTAAGACCAATGGGACGTAAATCACAAGGTGTTATAGGAATAAAATTAAATGATAATGACGAAGTAATTGGTATGGAATCAATTGTAAATGGAAGTAAAGCCACACTACTTGCTATAACAGAAAATGGATTTGGAAAAAGAACAGAGTTAGAAGAATACAGAGTACAAACCAGAGGAGGAAAAGGCGTAATAACATATAAAATAACACCTAAAACAGGAAATATAGTAGGAATAAGAATTGTTGATGAAACAGATGATGTAATGCTAATAACAGATACAGGAACAATAATCAGACTAAATGTAGGAGGAATTAGCATATTAGGAAGATCAACACAAGGTGTTACTTTAATGAGAACAAATGAAGGAAAAGTAGTAAGTATAGAAAAAATAGTAGAAAAAGAAGAAAATGAATAATAAGTAAAAAATAAAAGATATTGTTTTTCAATATCTTTTATTTTTTTTTAATAAATTATACTAATAAATATTTATTATAAAAAAATGAATAAATAAAAATAATTAGTTAGCAAAATTAATAAGAAAATAAAAAAATTATAAAAATAAGAAAATTAAGTAGAATGAAAAGGGAATAAATGGATTTGGAACGATGTGATAATAAGAAGAAAAGAAAAAAATGAGTTTAAGAAGGTGGAAAAAATACTAGAAAACAAAAAGGGAAAAAATGTAAAAATAGATAAAGAGGTTAGATATAATAGGTAAAGATAAAAGTTGATTTATTATACAATAGGCAAAAGTGAGGAGCAATAAAACAACACCAAATATAAAAAGCGTAAATATATCGGAATAAAGCGAAAAAGCTGATTTGAAGTAGGCTAAAATCAATATAAACAAAACAAAGAGATACAATACCTAAAAGCCAAAAAAAGGGCATAATCAGAAAAAAGCCTAAATATCAATGGTTTTATATTAGAAAAGAAGGGAAAATAACGAATAAAAGTAACAATTTGAAAACGAGCAAACCCTTCGGGATAAAGAGAAAAACATAAATTATAAAAAGCAGGAAAAGAGTATACATAAACTGTTTGCAACTGTATAGGAAATCTACAAAAAATGAATAAAATATGAAAAACGTACTCAAAAACGAGATTACAAAAAATGGGAAAATACATAATCCATAAAAAAGGAAGAAAAGGGAAAAAAATAATATTGCTGTGTAAATCTAGAAATAAAAAATAATAGGAAGTAAGGCAAGATGTATATGCAGAATAATATAAAAAAATAAATAAAAATAATACTAGAAATAATAAAAAACAAGTTATAAAATATAAAAACGTAATAAATAAAAGTTAATAAAAAATAATAAATTAAAATTGTAGATTAAAGATAAAAATTAAATATAAAAATTAAATATAAATTAATATAAGATTATTATTCAAATAAAAAATATTTAGATAAAAAAATTAATATCATAATTCAAATAATAAAATTTATTCAGATAAAAATATTAACAAAATAATCCCAATAATAAAATTTATTCAGATAAAAAATCTTAATAAAATAATTTAAATAAAAAATTAATAATTATAAAATAAAAATATAGTAAAAAAATAAGGTAAGGATTTTTTTCTAAATAATAAAAATAAGTTTAGAAAATTAAATGGAAAAAATAATTAAATACGAATAAAAGATATTTATATATTTTTATAAGATAAAATTATATAGATAAATAAAAAAATAATTAGATAAAAAGAAAGATTGTAAAATAATTTAATAATGAAAATGAATAAATATAATTAATAAAAAGGAGAGAAAAGAATAAAATATAAAATTGTTAGAAAAATTATAAATAATAAAAATTTAAATGATAAAGAAGATAAAAAGAAGATGTATAAACCTGAACTAAATGGGAATAATTGGATTTAAGTGAGATGCTAACAAGAAAAAAACGAGAAAAATAAGCTTGGAGAGGTGGAAAAAATACTAGAAAACAAAAAGGAAAAAAATGTAAAAGCGGATAAAGAGGTTAGATATAATAGGTAAAGATAAAAGTTGATTTATTATACAATAGGCAAAAGTGAGGAGCAATAAAACAACACCAAATATAAAAAGCGTAAATATATCGGAATAAAGCGAAAAAGCTGATTTGAAGTAGGCTAAAATCAATATAAACAAAACAAAGAGATACAATACCTAAAAGCCAAAAAAAGGGCATAATCAGAAAAAAGCCTAAATATCAATGGTTTTATATTAGAAAAGAAGGGAAAATAACGAATAAAAGTAACAATTTGAAAACGAGCAAACCCTTCGGGATAAAGAGAAAAACATAAATTATAAAAAGCAGGAAAAGAGTATACATAAACTGTTTGCAACTGTATAGGAAATCTACAAAAAATGAATAAAATATGAAAAACGTACTCAAAAACGAGATTACAAAAAATGGGAAAATACATAATCCATAAAAAAGGAAGAAAAGGGAAAAAAATAATATTGCTGTGTAAATCTAGAAATAAAAAATAATAGGAAGTAAGGCAAGATGTATATGCAGAATAATATAAAAAAATAAATAAAAATAATACTAGAAATAATAAAAAACAAGTTATAAAATATAAAAACGTAATAAATAAAAGTTAATAAAAAATAATAAATTAAAATTATAGATTAAAGATAAAAATTAAATATAAATTAATATAAGATTATTATTCAAATATAAAAATATCTAGATAAAAAAATTAATAATATAATATAATTAAAGAAAAATTATTTATATAAACAATTAAAAATCTTATTCAAATATAAAAATAATAGGCATAACAAAATAAATAAAAACAAAATTTAATTTATTTTGTTTTTATTTATTTTTATTAGTATTATTTCATTTTTTTAAATCTAATATCATCACCAATAAATTTACAAATATTATAATGTCCTACAAAACGTGAACCAATTCTTTCATTATATATTGAGAAAATTGTTTTTAAATCTAAATTGGTAGAAATAATTGTTTTTGTAATTTTATTATTTTGATTTAATATTCTAGAATTAATTATTGTAAATAATTCAGTTAATTTCATATTATTTAAAGTTTCTGTTCCTAAATCATCTATAATAAGTAAGTCTACATTTAAAATGTTCTCTATTATATTAGAATTAGTATCTAATTTTCCAAATCTACAATTTATTATATTATCTATCATAACAGGAGCTGTTTGGTATAATACTGTTTTTCCTTGTTTTAATAATTCGTAGGCAATACAATTACATAAAAATGTTTTTCCAAGTCCTGTATTTCCTGTAAATAATAAATTTTTTTCAGATGGATTTTCAAAATTTTTTATGAAATTTTCTGATATTTTTTTTATTGTTTTAATATTTTCTCTTGGGGATATATTTAATCCATATTTTTCTACATTGATTTCATCTGAATAATAATTTAAAGAAAAAGAAGAAAAATTTTCAAATTCAATATTTCCAATATTAGATTTATTATATTCAATATTAAATATTTTTTGTTTTAAGCAATTACACATTACAGATTTATATCCATTACTAATATAACCAGTATCATTGCATAATTTACATTCATAATGGGGTAGTAAGCTATTAGCAGAAATATTTGCATTTTTAAATATTTTTTCTTTTTCTGTTTGAAGTTCTTGTATTTTTAAATCAAATTTATTTAATTCATTAGTATTAGAAGATAAAATTGATTTAATTTTGTCAATAGATAATTTGTTTATTTCGTTTTCTATTTCTTCTAATCTAGGATAGTTTTTATATAAATTATTTTTATTTTGTTCTGCAATTAAATTTGCTTTAATTCTTTTTTGTTCATATTCTTGAAGTAATACTTTTAAAGTAGAATTATCCATTTTTCCTCCTATGGCTTAATATTTGCATAAAGAGTATCTAAATTATCATAGTTACGACCTTGATAATTAGAAACTGATACTTTTTTATTTAATTCTTTTATATCTTTTTGCTTTTGTTTCATTGATTGTAAAAAGTTTTCAACTGATTCAGGTGTTCTTAAATTTCTCTCATTCCAATCAGAAAGTAATTTGTTAATATAATCAAAATTAGGGTTAGATTTAGATGTTGTTCTTTTTAATGCAATTTCTATAATTGGCAAATCATAATTGTATTCAACAACCCATTTTTCGATAAATGCTTTTTCATATTCTGTTAATTGCCTTGAAAATCCTAGTTTTTTAGCAATTTTCTTTTCCATATTTATCAATTTTTCTTGTTTTCGATAATAAATATCTAAATCATTAAATGTTTTAATATTAGATTGATACCAAGCATTTGCAACTGTTTGAATATAATTTCTGTGCATAGCTGAACGATCAAAACAATATTTAAATAATGCAAGCATTACTTGTTCATCAAATTTATATTTATCAAACCACATTGTAATATCTGTATACCAAGATGGAGACATAACTCCTTGAAAATACAATGTGTTTATTGTATCAATTGCTTTTGCTCTATATTGATTTTTCTCTATTTTCAATGCTTCCTCAGGAGATGCTGTTAGTTTTGGGGAATATAGTTTATGTAGCTCTATTTCTTGTAAATCGTTAAGAACATAACCATTAGTTTTTTTTGTTAGAACTCCTAGATCTTCCCAAAATTTTATAGCTTCTTGAATTGTTTTAAAATCGATAGAAAGACTTTTTGCTAAATCATTGATTTTAATGTCTTTACCATATTTAGATAAGAAAAGCATATATAAATATACCTTTACATAATTTCCATTAGCCATAGATAAATATTCTGTAAAAAAAACATCTGGAACTGGGATGGTTGAAAATATAAATGATTTTGCATTGCTTTCTAATTTCATAATAACCTCCTGAAAGTTTTTAGCGAATTTTGTAAAATTATATCATTTTCAAGAGAGTTTTACAATAGAGCGAACATTAAAAGAGCCCTCAAAGCTAGTATTTTCTATAAAAATATATTTTTCTATTGACCATAAATTTAATAACATACAAAAGAACAAATAAAATGTTCTCATTCCTGTTATTCACAATTGTAAAAATTAAAAATGGAAAGCAAAGAGATATAAATAGAATTATTTTAATATTTATATCTGAAAAAAATAAATTAACTAAACAAAATATAAATATATACCAAATTAAATTTACAATTGCAGAAGTATAATCAATTATACCAAAAAGTTTATTTTTAAAAGCATAATTACTTGGAAAAATAAAGTTCATTATTTACCTCCTAATAAAGATTTTAAACTTGAAATAGGACTGCCAGTAACAGTTGAAACACCACCTATAAATTCTTTAATAATTGTATTTGCTTTCATAAGTGTATAAACGCAGCCAATATATATTATTTTGGATAATATATTACTAGAATATGTAAAAGAAAAACATACTAATAAAATTAAAGAAATAAATATTTGAAGTAATAATAAAGATAATATAATTCTAAGCCAAGAAGAAAAAATCCATTTAGTTTTATTATTAATTAAACATAAAAATGCAAAAGGACATAATAAAGTAAAAACTTTAATTAAAACATATCGTAAAGAATATGAAAAAATGAGATTAAATAAACCAATGGAAATAAAACTTTTAATTATTCCATCAACAGAAAATAAATTAAATGAATTTCCAGAAATAGTAATAAAGGAATTTAATTCATTTATAAATGTGGCAAATGAAACTTCTTTATTATAAACAATTTCTCCGACATTTCTTATTGCTAATGTAAAAAGAGAATTTAAATTTAAAAGTTGTTCACAAATAAAATAAGAAGAATTCATAAAAATACCAAAAATAATCGCTCTAAAAATAAAACTTTTGCAAGACTGAATTTCATTTCCTGTAAAATATGCAAGCAATCTTGAAATTGCATAATATAAAATGAATCCAAAAAGCAAAGTATTTGCAACAATTAAAATTCCTTCATTAGAGGAAAGCCCAATAATGTTTTTAAATATATTATCAGATATAATATTACTATCTATAAAAGTAATATCATCTAATATAGAATAAATACTATTATCAATAGAAGAAAATAAATCAGAAAATAATGAATTTATAGTATCTGTAATAATGGAAGTTATATTTAAAGAAGACTCTTCCAAGAAAAATCACCTCTTATGATATTAAAGATTTAATTGCAGAAAGAACCAAATCAATTGCTAAAATAAAAGCATATGAAAATAAAGAACCTCTAATTAATTTTTTGCCTGTTCTAATTTTTTCTTCATCTCCAAAACTAAATTTTCGCATAAAAACGCCAGTGCCAACAGCAACTGCAGCTGCTGGGGTAGCTAATTTCAGAATCCAAGATTCAATAGATTCAAAAGCTTTTTTTATTGTTGTAATAAGTTTGGGGTCTGCTGCAAAACATATACTAGAAAATACTAATAAATAAATAGAAAATAAAATTAAAATAATAATAAATTTAGATTTAGTTTTCATAAAACCTCCTAACTGACATAAAAATGTCTTTAATTTTTAAAATATGGTTGTAAATATATTTTTTGTGGTTTATAAATTTGTGTTCCATTAGATAAAAAGGCAAGGCAAGAAAAAGTTTCTAATTTTTGAGTAAAAAAATTGGTATCATATATATAATCTAATTGTGTATAAGAACTAATACTTTCAGAAATATTAGAGTCTTTTGAGCGTAAAGTATTTGTTAAAAAATCAAAATTGGTTTCTTTTGCATTTTCGGAAATACTTTTAGAAACTTTTTCTTTTTCTTCCTTTCCAACCTGTTTTTGAGCGTCTTCAATAGTAAAAGTATCGTCAGTTCTAAGCCATAATTTATTAACTAGGTTTTGAATAATAACTTTACAAGAATAATTATCTTTAAGAGTATTTAATAAAGAAGAATAACTCTGTGTAGCAACAATGTTAATACATTTTGCTTCTCTACTTTGTGCAAAAAAATCTGCATCTGTTGTTGTTACATACTCATGATATTCGTCACAAATAAATGCACAAGGTTTGCAATTAGAATTAGATAGCCTAGATAATATTTCAGATTGATAATCTAATTTTAAATATGCTGCAATAATTTTAGAAAGATTTCTATATTTAGCAATATTCATATTTAAAACAACAATTTTGCTATTATCTAAAACATCACTAAAACCATAGAAATTTATATCATCAATATCTGGGCAAAAAGTAGATTTAATATCATAATCTGAAATAAAAATACCAGTAATTCGGGCAATTTCAGATTTTAAAATAGATAATACACGAGAATCTAATTTAAAAAATTCATTTTGAAAAAAATCAAGAGAAGTATTTAAGTCAAAAATATCAGATTTAGACAAATTACCATTTTGAAAACTTAATTTTAAATAATTAAGTTTTTCTAAAAAATAATCATAAGAATTAATTAATTTGTGCAATTCGGAAAAAGTAACATATTTATTATTATATAATCTACAAAATTTTATAGCTTCTGTTAAAACCTGTTCAGCTTTATCTAGCCAATAAGATTCCGAGTTATTAGGACTAAAAAGTGTTAAGATTGTTTTTAATCTATTAGCTAAAACAGCAGGCTTTAAATCTGGTTTATGTAATGGATTATATTTAATACGGCCTCCAAGCTCAATAATAATTAAATCATTTTCTCTTGAATAAAGATTACAATAATATTTTACTTGTTTATAAAAATTACCTTTTACATCTAAAATTAACATACCAATAGTAGTGAAAGGAGAAGTGTGATTATAGCTACTATTTAGCATAAAATTATATTTAATAAGTTGTTTAGTAAAAGGGTACATCGCAGAACTTGTTTTTCCACTTCCAATTGTACCAGTAATCAAAAAGTTCTGATACAATCCACTTTCCTCTAAATAAATATCTTTATTATCCACTGTTTTTCCAATATATAAATTTAGTCCAGCAGGCACTTTATTATTTATTACTTCCTTGTGAAAATTTTTAAATAAAAGAGAAAAAAGAGAATTTCCAATTAAAGTATAAGCCCAAAAGGACGTTATAAAATAAATGTATGGAATATAATCCCAAATAAATGCAAATTTTTTGCAAACATCAAAAGAGATAAAACCATAATCAATAAAAATTTCTTTGGAAGTAAATATTGGATTAAATAAGATCATAAAAATACTAGAAAAGAAAAGTGAAAAAATTAAGCAAAAAATAATGCGAAAAATATTTTTCAAAAATTCCTCCTAAAAATTAATTAAATTTTGTTTTTTTAATATTCAATTTTGCACCTTGTAAATTATGGAAAAATAGAATTTCGATAAAACTATATAAAGAATAAAAAACAATAAAAATATGAATAAATAAAGTTATAAAGAACAATTCTATATAGTGCAAAGAAGAATCACCTCGCAAAATATATGAAACCAATTTTAATAATAATACAACATAAATTAAAATTTGTCTATACTTTTTTGAAAAAATATGATAAAATCTTTAAAACGAAATTAGAAAGGAAAGAATAATATGAAAATAGAAAAAACAATTACAATAGGAGAATTACTAGAAAAATGCCCAGAAAAGGCAGAAATTTTATTATCAGCAGGAATGCATTGTTTAGGTTGCCCAGCATCACAAGCAGAAACAATAGAAGAGGCTTGTCAAGTACACGGGATAGATGTAGAAGAATTAGTAGAAGAACTAAACAAATAATAAAAATGTTCTCTAAGTAAATTAGAGAACAAATAAATGCACTTATAGCTCAGTAGGATAGAGCGTTCCCCTCCTAAGGGAAAGGCCGCTGGTTCGATTCCAGCTAAGTGCACCAACCAAGAAATTTTTTAAGAATTAATTTTTATTTTGATAAGGAAGTTTTGGAATATTTAGGTCAAACCGAACAAGATAGAATCCAAAATACAATACCAGAAAAACCTAAAAGCAGAAATTAAAAATATATAACAAAATAAAAGTTTTAGAACATTTCAATTAA
The DNA here is from genome assembly GCA_900555835.1 of uncultured Clostridium sp. Taxonomy (GTDB): domain Bacteria; phylum Bacillota; class Clostridia; order TANB77; family CAG-508; genus UMGS1864. The sequence goes on along the minus strand of USMK01000003.1, from coordinate 51,027 downwards.
CAGAAGAAAAATATAAATTTTTAAGGTTGTAATTTACTTTGCAAACCTAAATGAAAATAATGGGAAAGAATGCAAATAAAATGCATTCTTTTTATTTATAATAGATATGCACAACATACAAAATGAAAATATAAAATAAGTACAAATTGTGGAATAGTGAAAAAAGAAAAAAGAAAAACACAACAATTAAAAGCGTATTCCCTAAGATAAACATGCTAAATACCACATTTATGTAATAAAAATGTAACTAAAAATTTAATAAAAAAACATAAAATGATGAAACAAGACTTTCCCTAAATAAACTACTAAAATAATGATTTTAGAGCAAGGAAAGGCTAATTGACTGCTAAAAGATTATATACTAATATATAAGTAAATATATATTAATGGAGAGAAAAATGAGGAAAATGAAGCAGTTGATTAACCAAAATAGAATAAGAAAAAAGATTATTTCTAAATGTTATGAAATAACAAATAAAACAATTGCAATGTTTATGATTATATGCGTAATTTTGCCGGAATTTAGCATTATAGGAAGAAATGTATATGCAATAGAGCCTAATCCAGAGGAGGATAATGATGCTAATAAATCAAATAATGCAAGTGTGGTCTATCTAGAAGAAGGAATATCAAAGTCAGGAATATATGCAAATATAAATAATAGATATATGGGAACTGAAAAAACGGAAAATTACTATAATATAAATATAGAAACAGAAATAAATGATTTAAATGAAATGAGCCAAATAATATATAAAGATATAGATGAAAATTTTATTGAAGAATTGCAAAGAGAAGAATATTATGAGCCATCAAATATAAGCTTAATATATAAATATTCAAATGGCGAATATCAATTTGGTGAATATGAAGGAGAAGAAACCAATGTTACATATTATCCAGAATCAGCAATTGGCCAATTAAAATCAAATTTAGATTTTAAAGTGCAAAGAATATCTATAAATAAAGATGAATTTATTGAAAAGTTTGGTAATGATGGATATATAAAATTAAAAAATAATGATACTGTTATAGGAGAAATTAATATCAATTCACCTTTAAGTAATACAAATGAATTATATTTAGAAACAGAAAATGAATATAATGAATTTGTGCTAGAAACAAATTTAACAGAAGAAACAACATTTGTATTGAAATTAAGTGAAAAAGGTGAAACAACCGTAAACGTAATTAAATATGAACAAAATTATTCTACAATATACAATAATAATAAAAATACAAGATATATATCTAGTAAAATAAACAAACAAGAATTTGATACTGTTTTAGGGGAAGAAGGATATATTGAAATTTATTCAGTAGAAAATACACAAGAAACTTTAATAAAGAAAATAACCAAAGATAGTGAAATCGATGAAGAAGAAAATTACATAATAAATTATGATGGAAAAATAGACAAAATAAAAATAGTAACATCTAAATTTATTTCAACAGGAAAATTAAATATAAAAAATAAAAAAGAAATCACAGAAGATATAAATTATTCAGTAATTGCAGTAAAGGCATTCCAAAAATTAAAAAATAATTTTAATTTAACAATAAAAAATGTAAATAATGAAGAAAAAACAGAAGAAAAAAGTATATATTTAAATATGATAAATACAATAACAGAAGCAAACCTAGAAATAAATAAAGAATCATTAACAGCAATAGGAACAAATACAAATGTTGAATTTAAAATAAGTCTTAATAATAGTACAAATAAATCAGATTTATATGCAAATCCAATGTTTGTAATAGAATTACCTGATGGAATAGAAAATATAAAAATAAATAAAACTGATATATTATTTGATACAGAATTAAAAATAAAAAATGCAGAAATAATTGAATATAATAATCATAAAGCAATAAAAATAGAGCTAGAAGGAAAAGAAACAAAATATATAAATTCAAGTATAGCAACAGGAACAAATATAATTATAAATACTGAAATAAAATTAGAAAAATTAATAAGTATAGAAAATAATAAAATTGAATTTTATTATTTTAATGAATATGCAACAAATTACAAAAATCAAATTGTAAATAAATTTGAAAAAGATTATGTAGGTTATGAAGAAAAAACAATTGATTATGTTGCACCAACAGGAGTATTTGCTGTTCAAGGAATAAAAAATTATAATAAAGATGAAAGTAATATATATTCTAATGAAAAAGAAAATGAAACAGTTGAAGGAAAATTAAAAATATATTCCGATGAAATAACAGCAACAAGCACTTTTACTATCATTAACAATTCAGATAGTGATTGTAAAAATATGACAGTAATCGGCAGAACAATGTTTGAAGGAAATAAAAATATAGATACAAATGAATTATTAAATAGTAACATCACAACAAAATTAAATAGTTCAATAAAAAGTAATGGAAAAGGAATAAATATATATTATTCTGAAAATGAAAATGCAACAACAGATTTAAGTTTATTAGAGAATGGTTGGAAAAGTGAAGTAGAAGATTATTCAAAAATTAAATCTTGGATGATTACATCAAACAATTTTAAAGACAAAGAAATATTAGAATTTGAATATGATTTTATAATACCAGAAAAACTAGAATATTGTTTTGAAACAAGTACTAATTTTAAAGTAGAATATAATAGAGAAACAGAACTTGGAGATGTAAGTTTAAAAGTAGTTTCAAATACATTAAAATTAACAACAGGAATAGGACCAAGAATAAACATATCACAAGAAGTATCTATTGGAGATGGAACAGAAGTTAATGAAAAAGCAAGAATAAAATATATAATAAAAATAGAAAATATAGGTTCAGTAGATGTAAAAAATTTAGTAATAAAAGATAAAATACCAGTAGGAACAACATATACCGAATATAAAGAAAGAGATAGTCAATTTGATAAAAGTGGATATGTGGAAGATAGAGCAAAGAAAGAAATAATATGGAATGAAGATGTATTAAAACCTGGTGAAAGCATTATAAAAGAATTTGAAGTAGTAGTAAATGAATTACCAACAATAGAAGAATATTATGGAGAATATCCAAACTTTACAAAAATAGATGATGAATATTATTTAATTGAAACAAATCCTGAAACCGGAGAAGAAACTAAACAAAAAATAACAAAAATTCCAGATATATTCATTACAAATTATGCAGAATTTCTAGCAGAAGGATTTGATGTGGAAATTCCATCAAAAACAACAAAAAATAAAGTAAATAAAATTTATTTTGATATAACAGAAGTATCCTCATATGTTAAAGAAGCATACTTAGTAGAAAATCAAGAATATAAATATAATGTAATTATTACGAATAATTCTGATGAAAAATTAAAAAATATAATTGCACAAAAAAATATTCCAGAAAATATAGAATTTGTAGAAGCATATCAATTAAAAAATGGTGAAAAAATAGAAAATGCAACATTTAATAAAGAAACAAATGAAGTGACATGGAATATAGCGGAATTTAACAGAAATGAAATTGTTCAACTAGAAATAAAAGTAAAAACAAAAACTTTAAAAGATGATGTATGGGAAGAAAAGATAATAACTAATACTAGTGTAACAGATGAAAAAGGAATCAAATACATATCTAATGATGTAGAAAACAACATAGCAAAACCTAAATTAGAAATGGAAGTAACAGTAAAGCCAAATACACAATATATTAAAGAAAAAGATGAAATCACATATAAAATAAAAGTAACAAATATAGGACATATAGCATTAGAAAAAATAAAGATAACAGATGACCTACCAGAAGAAATTGTTTGCAAAAGTGTAAAATATACAAAAGGGGATACCAATGTAAGCACAACAGCAAAAGCCGATGGAGATGTGGAAATCAATATAAATTTAAAATCTAATGAATATGTAGAAATAGAAATAATTGCTACAACAGGAAAATTAGATGAAACCAAAAACGAAATAGATGTAACAAGTATAATAAAAGTAGAAGCAAAAAACATAGAAACAATGGAAGAAAGAATAAATCAAATTATACAAGTATTAAAAGAAGATGAAGGAATTACAGATAAATTTAAAATAAAAGGGCTAGTATGGTTTGATGAAAATAAAAATGGTAGAAGAGAAAAAGAAGAACAATTATTATCTGATATACCTGTATATGCAATAAATAAAAATGGACAAACAGTAGGAGAAACAAAAACAAATATAATAGGAGAATATTCTTTCTCAGACTTAGAAAAAGGAGAATATTTAATAGTATTTTTATATGATTCAAATCTATATGAAGTAACTCAATACCAAGTAAAAAGTGTAGAGTTGGAATTAAATTCAGATGTAATAAAAACAGATGTAATATTAAATAATCAAATAACAAAAGGAGCAGTAACAGATACTATTATATTGAAGGATAAAAGTGCTTTAAATATAGATATGGGATTAACATCAAAACCAGAATTTGATTTAGCATTAAATAAATATGTTTCTAATATATGGGTAAAAACATCTAAGGGACAAACAGAATATAATTTTAATAACAAAAGTTTAGCAAAAGTAGAAATAAAATCAAGCGAAATAAAAAATGCTGTAATTATGATTGAATATAGCATAGAAGTAACAAACCAAGGAGATATAACAGGGCAAGTTAATAAAATAGCAGACTATATGCCAGAAGGTTTAGAGTTCCGTTCAGAACTAAATCCTAATTGGTATTTAGCAAGTGATAAAAAATTATATAATACGGAACTTGCTGGGAATAATATAGAAGTGGGACAAACCAAAACGGTAAATATAATATTAACAAAAACTAATGTAGGAGAAAAAGAAAATACATATGAAAATAAAGCAGAAATAATAGAAGATTATAATGAGGAGGGATTAAAAGATAGAGATTCTACTCCAAATAATCAAAAAGAAGAGGATGACCTAGGAAAAGCAAGTGTAATTATAACAGTTGCAACAGGTGAAGGAGCAGTATATGTAATATTAGGATTAATTATATTAATTATTTTAGAAATAGGAATAATATTGATTCAAAAAATGATACTAAGAAATAAAATGGAAGGGAGGTACAAATGAAACAGATAATTAGAACAACTATAATTTTAATTATAGGTTTAATTGGAATGATAATAAATAGTCCAAAAGTAGAAGCTGTCCAATTAAAATTAGAAGACTTGCCAGAGGGAAGCTATGTTAATTATTCAGCAAATGGATATGATAAATGGCAAGTGCTATCAAATGCTTCTAATTATGTAAGAATAATTAGTGAAGGAAGTGTAGAATCCCTTTCGTTATATGGAAAAGAAGGATATACAAATTTAGAAACATCATTAAATAATATTGTAAGCAAATATAAAGATTCATATTGGGCTGTATCATCAGAAAGTGTTACAAAAGATGATATATCATATATGCAAAAAGCAGGTGCCTTAGACATAAATGGAAATTACTGGATAAACAAAAAAGATTACAATGATAATACTAGCTGTTATTATATATACACAATAAAAGGAGCTTCATTAGAAGAACAAAATATGTACAAAACATTCAGAAGAGGATGTAATTGGAAAATGGAACAATATGGACCATTTGAATATGGAACAAGAGCAGTTGTTGTATTAAAACCTTGGGTATATGTAGAAGGTGGAGAAGGAACAAGAGATAATCCATACATACTACAAAAATCTACAAGAATAGATTTATCAGCAAGAGCAGATACAGAAAATAACTGCATGATATTAAGATGGTCTCAACAAGATAAAGTACACCCATGGAAATATCAATTATTTCAAAGAAACGTATTAGAATCAGAATGGGAAGAAGTTGCATTAATAGATGAAAATGAAAAAGTAAATGTACTAAGTATATATCCTGCCAATTCTTCAAAAGGAAAAAAATTAGGAAAAATTGTTAGTGAATACGGACAAGGAAAAATAACAATAAAAGAAGTTGTATTATCTTCATTTAATGCAAACCCATCACAATACTTAAATGAAGCAAAATATGATATATTAGTCTTTGGATTTGATAACAAAAATGGACCAAACTATGGTATGTCAGACTCGTCAGGACAAGATTTAAGCGGAGCTGCAATAACACCAATATTAGACTTTATGAAAAATGGAGGATCTGTAATATTTGGACCAGATGTATTTTTAGCATGGAGACATAGTCAGGGCTGTCATGGAAATAAGTATAAAGCACACGGAAATTTTAATAGCTTAGGTTCACAATTAGGAATAGGAACATCTGAAATGAAAAATAGAGATAGCGATTTTACTAATAGTGGATCAAGAGTTTTAATAAAAAAATCTGGAAATATTACAAGGTATCCGTATATAATTGGAGATAATGGATCAGAGGGAGACTGGTTTGATATAGAGCAAACTCATACATCAAAAGCATATGCAAGTAATATGAATAGATGGGTTGGTTATAGTGAATCGAATGGTTCTTATAACTACTATTTACTACAAAGAAATAATGTTGCAATAAGCCAGATGGGAATTGGGTCAAATGTAACACCACAAGAAGCAAAATTGATGATAAATTTAATTATTGCTCTAAAACAGACAAGCACGAAACAAGATCAAGATTATATTATAAGAGCGGGTTCAGATACAGCACCACCAGATAAACCAGGAGGAACAATTTGGGATTTAAGAGGAGACGATTCTAAATATTTATTTAAAGTATATGAACCAAAAGACAATGGAACAACATATGAACATTGTGTAGTTGGAACTTATGGAGTAGGAACAATGCTTCCACAGGATATAGCAAAAGCAATAAAAGATAATACGAATCTAAAAGATAATATGATAAAATCTAATATAACACGTACAACTATTTGCACAGGATTAAAAGGATATTCATATACAATAACACAAAAGCAAGATGACAAAGATGTGGATAGTGTAATAGATGTTAATGTAGGTTCACAAAATGATGTTCCAGAATCATATGTGACAGCAGGATATGTACAAAAAGGTGAAACATTTATAACTATACCAAGTAAATATATAAATTCCGGATATTATATACACATAAGAGCGATTGATGGAGCTGGAAATGCTAGTGAAATATATCATATGAGTCTAACATATATAACAAAAACGATAGAATTAACAAGTCAGTATCAAGGAGCAGATAATTTAGATAGTAGAGGTATTGCAAATACAAGAGGACAAAACCAAATATTATTAAAATGGAAGGTAACACCAAATTTACCATTTACGTATAAACTATACGAAAGAAGAGAAGACAAAGCAGAATATACAGTTATAGATGAAGATACAAAAATGAATGATAGCAGAGGAGGAGATATAGCAGGACCAGAAAAGCCAATAGTAACAATAAAAGCTAATACCTTTGACTCACAAGGAGTTCTACCACTATATATTGATGTATTTGCAAAAGATAGAGGAACAACATATGAGCATTATGTAATAGGAATTTCAAAAGAAAACGGAGAGCCAATATGGTCAAATACCGTATTAAATACTGTTACAGTAGGAACACAAGGATTCTCATATATTATAGATGATAAAGAAGATACAATACCAGATAATACAATAGATGATTTGGGAAGAACAATAGATAGAAAATATATCAAAAAATACTTACACATAAAAGCAATAGATTACAATGGAAATGCAGGAGAAACCGCACATGTGTTAATAGATGATGGATATAAAATACCCTATGAAGAACTAAATGAAAACCCTAAATTATATTGTATTCAAAAAGGACAAGCAATTCCTGCAATCAGTAAAGAAAGTGGAATTAGATTAACAGCAACACTAGAAGCAGGAGAAGGAGAATATGCAATAAGTGAATATGTAGAATCTCCAAAAGATGGTGATGTTGTAGGAAGAAGATTTGTAGTTGGAACAACCACTAATATATATGGAAAAAATCCAATACTAACATACTCAATAGGTAAGTATTTCCAATCTGGACTAACTCCTAAGAGACAAGACTTAAAAGAAGGAAATGCAGATGAAAAAGAAGCATATATTTTATGGTATTATAAAGAAAATACCAGTCTAAAATCAGAAGCGCAAGAATCAATATATTCAACAGAAATAAGTAAAGATAACATAGAAGCCGCAAATGATACAGAACTTGCAACAGAAGCAGATTTATATAGTCAATATAGAGATAGAGTAAAATACAACTATGAACCTAAATACTTAGCTGATAAGGGAATAGACCTATATTGGGATGGAGAATTAGAAAATCCGTATATCTATGTAGGACCATTTAAAATTGACTATGATAGATCATTTGCCAAAGTTGGAAATAGAGATAAAGTTGAATTCAATTATATAGACTCATTTGAATTATTTAATTTAGATGGAAGCAAAATTAACAACAAATGGAGCTTTGTATATACACAAGATAGAGTAATGAGAGAACATGATGAAGATTACAAATATCCATATCCAAATGAAGAATTTTATATAAAATTAAGTTATACAGAAGATATAAAAGGAATTTCAAATATAGTTATAAAATATAAAGAATTAGTTGTAGACTCTCAATATACCGTATTAGAGGGAACTTACAATACTGTGAAATGGACACCCAATAGAATTACAAAAAATAGTATAGATGCATTATGGTGTACAGAAGTTGAAGACACTAATGCATTGGTTTGTGCACATGGCCAAAAACAAACACACATAATAGGTGCATATTTCTATTTAACAGCACAAATTGTAAACCCAGGAGGAAATGCATTAGAATCACAAAAATTATTAAGATTAGAATGGACTAAGCGTTGGTATAACGAAAGAGTTCAAACAGTTGATTTGTCAAAATATATAAACAACAGAACAAATGAAGATAAAGATGATCAAAAATATGAAGATGAGGATAAAAAGGAAGACCAGCCAGATAAAGATAAAGACAATAGCTTTAAAATAGGATTTGATGTAAAAGGAAATGTGTGGAATGACGGAAACGAAAACTTTACAGATGGACTAATGGGGAAAAATGAAGAAGCAATAAAAAAGGTTATAGTAAGAGCATACAAAGTAGATAAAAAAGGAAAGAGAATATCTAATAAAGAATATGCAAAAACATATACAGATAAAAATGGATATTATGTATTTAAAGATTTACCACTATATTATTATGATATAGAATTTGAATATGATGGTCAAACGTATATAACGACAAAATATATGATAAACATAGACACAGGAGCAAGCGATACAGTTAATGATTACTATAATAATTCTAAGGGCGAAACATATGCTAAAAGCTCAAAAGTAAAAGAAACAGAAAAACAAAGACAGGAATTAAATGATAGATATGCTGAAATAAGCAAATTTGGTGCAATTGCAAATTCAGGAAAAGAAACGAACCTAGAATATGAAGAAACAGACGGAAAAAGTAGTTTAATAACATTAGATGAAAAAGGATTTGTAAAAGAACAATATGCAATAAACCCAACAACAATGTCAGATAACTTAAAGTATCCTGTGTTAGAAATAAAAAAATTACCATTTGCAACAGTAACTAAAATTACAAATCAGCCATATGTAAATATGGGACTAGCAGAAAGAGAAAAAACAGACGAAAGTTTAAGATTAGACGTATATGAAACAACATTTTCAATAAAAGGCGAAACTCAAAGTTATATACATTCAGGAAAAAACATAAGAGATATAAATAGTAATATTGAGATAAAAAATTATATACAAAAAGTAAATAGAGCCGATTATGAATGGAGATTATCTCAATATGAGGAATATCCTGAATATGATCAAATAAAGGAAATATTAGGAGAGGCAAAAGATTGTGAATTAGATGCATATGTAGATTACATGATTGTAATAAGAAATGCAGGAGAAAATGATATAGTTAGAATAACAGAATTAGTAGATTATTTTGACAAATCATTAGAATATAATAGTTCGTGGGCTGTTGTAAGAACTGATGAAGAAACAGAAGAAAACAACTCTGTAAATAATGGCAGAATTGAATTAAATTGGTCAGAAAAATCTAAATATGGAGATAAGAATGATTATGGTGAATTCAATAAAATTTATACAAATGATTTAGATAGGCCCGAATTACAAATAGTAAAAGGACAATATCTTGAAATACACATAAAATTTAAAGTTTTAAAAGACGAAAATGGCTATATAAGAATAGACAAAGGAGACGAATCTAAAAAGAATTTTAGTGAAATCAATGGATATAGAACATTCTACAACAAAGAGAATAATTTAGTATCAGCAGGCTTAATAGACAAAGACTCTAAACCAGGAAATCTAAATCCATACAAAGAATTATCTGCATATGAAGATGATGAAGACAAAGCACCAGACTATAAGCTTATACTAGATAATTCATTGCTTCCAGATAAAAACGGTGGAGATAATAGTGATTCAGAAGACAAAGGGAATAGAGGAGATGATGGTGAACTAATAAATTATGGAAATGTTATAGAAGGAAATGTATGGGAAGACATGAGGAAAAAAGAAAACGAAGAAGATAAAGAAGAAGCAGACCCAATTACATTAAAATTGAAAAATAACCAAATAATAGCTGATGGAATCAGACAAGCAAATGAACCACTAATAAATGATATAAAAGTTCAATTAATAGAAACATTTAGAAAAACAATACAAAATCCAGATGGTACACAAGGAATTAAAGAAGTTTCTATAAAATTAAAAGGAAAAGAAAAAAGAACGAAAAAAATCAAATCCTTAACTAATTTAGACAAAAATGAAGATTCAATTGAATTAGATGGTGGATACAGGTATATTGGACTATCATCAGGATTATATACAGTAGAATTTACTTATGGAGATGAAGAACAACTAAAAAATAATCTAAAATATAATGGACAAGATTATCAAGCTATATTAACAGAAGATATTTATGGAAAACCAGAAATAGAAGAAGATTATAGTGATACGGAAATTATGTTTGTATTAGATTATTCAAATAGTATGAGTAATGGAAAATTAGAAAAAGCAAAAGAAGTATTAAAACAATTAATAGAACAATTAAATAAAAAATTACCAAAAGTAAAAATAGGAGTAGTAGGATTTAACAATCAAGCAACTGTAATAGGTGAATTAAAACAAGACAATACAGATGTTATAAATAATATAAATCAAATACAACAAAATGGAGAAACTAGCATTGCTAGTGGAATTACCAAAGCTAGTGAACAATATAAAAATGGTCTAAATAAAATAATGATAATTGTAACAGATGGACAAGAAACAGTACAAACAAATGAAGAAGTAATAACAACATTAGAAAATGTAGCAGATAGCAAAGATGTTAAAATATCAACTATTCTAACATCACTTTCAGAGCAAATATTTGGAACAGTGGAAGCTCCAAGACGTGGAAATTTATATATAATCAACCAAGAAAATGATATAGCAAATACTATAACAACTGGATTATATAATAAAATTATAGAAGAATCTGCTGTTAAGAAAAACAGAAGCTGGTCAAAAGACTTGGAAGGAGAAGAAAGCAATCCAAAACCAGGAACAAGAAGATATATATTAAATACATTTTCAACCATAGCAACTGAAAAAGCTGAATTACTTAATATAGATGGAATTAAGGCAATGAAAAATGGAGTAGACAAAGATAACAAAATAAAGGAATTAGCAGATGAAACATTTATGATAGCACATTCAAAAGAAATAAAACTTAAATCTAATGTAAGTAAAACAAAAGCAGAGCAAATAAATTTAAGTTTAACATTAAGACCAGAAGTAGAACTTGAATTAACAGAAGAAATAACTGGAATCCAAATAAAATTAAGTGATGGAAACATTATAATTGATACTGAAAAAGGATTAAATAAAAATGTTATGGATCCAGGTGTTCCAGGTTCACCGATATCAATATATATGGATGAAGAAATAATGCAAGGTGCACAAATAACAATTAACTATAAAATAACCGTAAAAAATACTGGGGAAATAGATGCACTAGAAAATTATTTTGCAAGCTATAAAGATACTGAAGAAGGAGAAACTACAATAGCAACATTCCCAGATGTAATCAACAGTTATATAAACGGAAACCTTATATATAGAGAAAAAGATCAAAACAATTTAGTATGGGAAAAATTAGATGATGAGACTTTAAGAAATTACACAGAGGCAGTTAAAGGTAATGGAACTGTTGAAATCAATAAAGAAGTTGAAAAAAGTATAAAAGCACAAAATATTTTAGTTTTAAGAAATTCAGATGGAAGCAAAATTGGAATATATCCAGCAAATAGTAAAGAACTAGAAAACGACGAGAATGCAAAAAATGAATGGAGCTTTAACTTAACATTAACTAAATTGATTTCACCAGAAGATGATAAAGACATGTTATCATATACCAATTCGTTAGAAATAATGAAAAGAACAAATGCGGCAGGAAGAAGGGCTAAAATAGGAGTAACAGGAAACTATATTCCAAATGTTGAAATAAAAGAAGTAGATTCAACAAAGGCAAGAAGAATACTTATTACAAAACCATTAGGAGAAAATTACAGTAAAAATATAATAATTATAAGTATAGCATTATTATCAAGTATAGCATTAGGAATTATTGCAATAAAAAAGAAAAGAAGAAAATAAAAAAATAAGAGAGTGAGGAACTCTCTTATTTTTGTTTAATTTTAGCCAATATTTTATCTTTAAATATAATTAAAATACAAGCAATTAACAAAAGATAGTAAATAATTCGTGTTGGACCATCTATAAATACACTAGCTTCTACTCTTAAAGGTTCAATTAACATCCTTGTTACAACATATAAAAATATAGCAAGAGCATATCTCTGAGATGTTGAAAGTTTGTTTCTAAGAATACGAATAAGTATAAAAATCATAAATAATGCAAAAGATTCATAAATCTGAGTCGGATGTCTTAAAATGCCATCATCTGCAAAAGCCATTCCCCAAGGAAGAGTTGTTTCTATTCCATAACAACAACCTTCAAGCAAACAACCAAATTTATCAAGTGCGAGAGTTAGAAAAGCTCCTTCTAGGCAAATATCAAGAGTATTTTGGATAGGAACATTATAATATTTTTTAAAAATAAAAGTTATTACTATAATAGCTATAATTGCAAATAATAATGCTCCTAATAATCGCCAACCACCAACTCCAAAATAAAATACATCTCTAATATCCACATCAGGGAATACTTCTAAAACCCACATAAGTCTAGCACCTACTGCTGAAAAAAATGCAGCACCAATAGCTGAAAATATAACAATCCATGTAGGAACAGAATATTTACGCATATTTACAGTAAAATATATAAGCAAAATTAGGTTTGCTGCAATAATACTGTAAGTATATATATTAGGTATTACATCAGAAAGCACAAAATCACCTCCTAAAAAAATATTTTTTATATTATAACATAAAATTAAAATAAATATATAAAAAATGCTAAAAAACAAGAAACAAAGGAAAAAGCAATTTAATGTCGAATAAATTAGAAAGAATAACATAAAAGTAAAAGGAAGATAGTATGCCGGGAAAATATATGAAAGAAGCACTAAAAGAGGCGAAAAAAGCATATAATAAAAAAGAAGTGCCAGTAGGAGCTGTTATAGTTAAAGATGGCAAAATTATAGCAAGAGCTCATAATTTAAAAGAAACAAAATTGGACACAACAAAACATGCCGAAATATTGGCGATACAAAAAGCTAGCAAAAAATTAAAGGCATGGAGATTAAAAGATTGTGAAATGTATATAACCTTAGAACCGTGCAGTATGTGTGCAGGTGCAATAATTTCTTCTAGAATAAAAAAAATATATATAGGCACAATGGACCCAAAAACAGGAGCATGTGGTTCTGTGCTTAATTTATTAGAATATAATTTTAATCACAAAGTAGAAGTGGAAACAGGAATAATGCAACAAGAATGTGAATATATATTAAAAGACTTTTTTAAAAAATTAAGAAAAAAGAAATAGTACAAGCCTAAAATAGGAGGACAAATGAAGACTAAAAAAAGAAAAATCATAGAAATAAACTTAGGAGTTTTAATAATAGTAATAGCAATTACTGTAATAGCAATTACTATGTTAAAATACTATGTAGAAGGCGAAAAAGACATGCCATATATGGTAACTAAAATGGTAACAATAAGCACAGCAAATGGTAAAAATAATCAAACAGAAGAATATAAATGGAATATAGATGTGTACCAAAATACAGATATTTATTTTGATATTACTAGAAATTCTGAATATAAAACAAATGAAAATATAAAAAATGTAAAAATAGAAGACATACAAATAAATCCAAAAGGAAAATTAACACCAAATGCTTATGCACCAGCTAAAAATGATACAAATGAAATATTTACATATACAGACGAAAATATAATAAATTCAGAAATATCATATATTGTAGATAAAACAAAAGATGTACAAAACAGAAAAATAACAAGTGAAGGTGGAGTAATTGCACTTAGTTTTTGTATTCCAAACATAGGCACATATCAAGGAAATGACGACAAAATAACATATGATGGTACTTTGTTAAATAAACTAGGAATAACAATAGAAGATATATCATATGAGGTAAAATTTAATTTAATTATACAAACAGAATCAGACAAAAAATATAAAGCAGAAATAACACTACAATTACCGCAAGAAGATATTGTACAAAAAGGAATTGTAAAAACAGAAGATACAGAACTTAAAAATATTGTATTTAAAAGAATTTAAAATAATTGCAATAATACTATTGCACAAAAAATAAATCCATTATATAATAATTAAAATGAATATGGTCTTTGTATGGAGAGCATATATCAATAAAAAACTATGAATCTCGTCAGGTTCGAAAGAAAGCAGCGATAAATAGCGTATTATGTGATAATATGTTTTCCATAGAAAGACCATATTATTTAGGGGTGGTAAAATGCAATATACAGCACTGTATAGAAAATTTAGACCAACAAAGTTTGAAGAAATGGTTCGGACAAGAACATATAACAAGAACTTTAAAAAATCAAATAATTGCAAATAGAGTAGGACACGCATATTTATTTAATGGGGGAAGAGGAACTGGAAAGACATCTGCCGCAAAAATTCTTGCAAGAGCAATAAATTGCCCAAACAGTAAAGATGGAGAGCCATGTAATGAATGTGAAATTTGCAAAGCTATGTTAGAAGGAACATTAACAGATGTTGTGGAAATGGATGCTGCATCAAATAATAGTGTGGAAGACATAAGAAGTATAAGAGAAGAAGTAAACTTTCTACCAACAGTAGCAAAATATAGAGTGTACATCATAGATGAGGTTCATATGTTATCCACAGGTGCATTTAATGCACTTTTAAAAACACTAGAAGAACCACCAGAGCATGTTAAATTTATATTAGCAACAACAGAACCACAAAAGCTTCCAGCAACAATACTTTCAAGATGTCAGAGATTTGATTTTAAAAAAATATCAGATGAAGATATAATAAAAAGATTAAAAATAATCTGTAAAGAAAGTCAAATTGAAATAACAGAAGACGCATTAAAGATAATTGCATCACTTTCAGAAGGAGCAATGAGAGATAGTATAAGCATATTAGAAAGATGTGTACAAGACAGCGAAGGAAAAGTAACAGAAGAAAAAATAAAAGAATTAGTAGGAATTCCTAAAATAGAGCATATATCTAAAATTGTGCAAAGCATAATAGAAAAAAATGCCGAAAATGCACTAAACGTAATAAATGAAGTAATTACAGAAGGCAAAGATTTAAACAATTTATTATGGGAAATAATAAAATATATAAGAGATATATTACTATTAAAAACAACAGGAAATATAAATATATATAGCAAAGAAGAAACTGAAAAAATAAAAGAAATATCAGATAAAACTTCAAAAGAAGCATTGCTTAAACTAATATACAATTTATCTGAATTACAAAATGATATGAAATGGTCTACTCAAAAAACAATAATGTTTGAGTCTGGAATAATTAAAAATTGTATAGAAATAAAAAATGAAGATTTAGAAAAAAGAATAGAAAATCTAGAAAATCAAATAAAAACAGGAAAAATTCAAGTAAACACAGTATCTGAACCACAAAAAGTAACAACAAAAGTTCCAGAAAATAAAAAAACAGAAACAAAACCTAGAAAAGTTATTACTACAACACCTGGGGAATATGTAAGTTACTGGAATGAAGTTATATTACGACTGAAAGCAAATGGAAAAATTATGCTATATACAAATTTAATAAACACAAAAGCAAAAGAAGCAAATAACACTTTGCAAATAGAATTTAAAAATGGAATAACTGCATTTGGAAAAACTGTACTTACAAAACCAGAAAGTATAAAAGAAATAGAAAATATAGTAGAACAAATTTCTGGAAAACAGTTAAATATAAAATATATAGAAAAGATAGAAGAAAGTAAGCCAGAAGCTAATGCAAAATTAGATGGCTTGGATATTACAATAAATGTAATAGAAGAATAAAAGGAGGAATAAAAAATGGCAAAAAGAGGAGGATTCCCAGGAATGGGAGGATTTGGTGGGATGAACATAAACCAATTAATGAAAGAAGCAAAAAAAATGCAAGCAGATATGGAAAAATCACAAGAAGAATTAGCATCAAAAGAATTTGAGGCAACAGCAGGAGGTGGAGCAGTAAGCGTAAAAGTAACAGGAAATAAAGAATTAAAAGAAATAATAATAAAAAAAGATGTTGTAGACCCAGAAGATGTAGAAATGTTGCAAGACTTAATATTAACAAGTGTAAATGAGGCATTAAGAAAAGTAGATAGTGCAGCAAGTGCTAGCTTAGGAAAATATAACATACCAGGCTTGATGTAAGGACAAAGGTGAGAAAAAATGTCATATTATTCACCATCAATAGAAAAATTAATAGAAAGTTTTGAAAAATTGCCTAGTATAGGTCATAAAACAGCTGCAAGACTAGCTTTCCATGTGCTAGAACAAACACCAGAACAAACACAGGATTTTATAAATTCTATAATAAATGCAAAAAAGAATTTAAAATATTGTTCAATTTGTTATAATATATCAGATACAGACCCTTGTCCAATATGTGGCAACGAAAAAAGAGATGGTACCAAAATTTGTGTAGTAGAAGATGTAAGAGATATAATTGCAATGGAAAAAACACATGAATATAAAGGAAAATACCATGTATTACACGGGGCGATATCTCCAATGAATGGCATTGGTCCAGACGATATAAGAATAAAAGAACTAATGGCAAGACTAAGAAGTGGAGAAGTAGAAGAAGTAATACTTGCAACTAATCCTAGAGTAGAAGGAGAAGCAACAGCAATGTACATTTCTAAAATAATAAAACCATTAGGACTTAAAGTAACTAGAATTGCACATGGAATTCCAGTAGGTGGAGACCTGGAATATGCAGATGAAATAACACTTATAAAAGCAATGGAAGGAAGAGTTGAATTATAATAAAAAATACCAGAAAAAATAGTAATAGCTTTTTCTGGTATTTTTTTGTTTAAAAATTTACCAGTAAAAATAGCAATTAAATCACTAGCAATCATACCTAAAATTGCGACTAAACCAAGAATAAAAAACCTCCATTTAAGAAAATGTATTCACGAATATAAGTATATATGTTGAATAAAAATAAACAGGAGGAAAAAATGCAAGTAGTAATAAAAATTTGTACAGTAATAATAGGAACTATAATTGGAGCTCGGCTATATTTCAGGGCAAGAAATATATAGTTTTTTTAATAAATATGGACAAATGGGAAAGCTCGGAATAATTATATCTATTGGAATAATTTCTATTGCAATTTACAAAACATATATTATTTCTAAAAAATATAATGTAAAAAATTATGAAGAATTATTAGAAAAAATAATACCATATAAAAATAAAATTTTAATATATACAATTAAAAATATAATAAATATATTTTTAATAATTTCTTTTTTTATAATGTGCAGTGCATTTAGTACATATTGTTTAGAAACATATAATTTACCTAAAATGCTAGGAGGAGCAATAATAAGTTTATTATCATATTTAATAATAATAAATAATATAAAAACAATAATAAAAATAAACGAAATATTAATGCCAGTAATTGTTTTATTTATAATAATAATGGGAGCTATAACAATAAAGCAAATAAATAATATAACAATAAATACAGAAATTATGCCAATAATTAGTGGGATTTTATATGCAAATTATAATAGTATTGTACTATTACCAATGCTTATAACATTAACAGAACAAATTCAAAATAAAAAACAAATAAAATGGATTGCAATTTTTAGTTTTATTTTTATGCTAATATTAACAAGTTTAATATATGAAATGCAAAAAAATATAGATATACAAAAAGTCCAAATGCCGATGTTAGAAATAGCCAAAAGAATATCACCAATATTTTTAAAAATATATGGGATAATGACAGGAATAGCAATTATTACATCAGCAATATCAGCAGGATATTCGCTAATATTTAATTTAGAAAATAAAAAGAAAAAAATAATTGCACTAATTTTATGTATGATTGCAATTCCTGTAAGTTGTATACAATTTTCTACATTAGTTAATTTAATGTATCCAATATTTCGGAATACTTGGAATATTGCAAATAATTTTTTTATTAAAAACTTGAAAAAAAGCCAGAATATTGATATAACTAAATAGGTGAAATGTATGGAAGAAGAAATTGAAAAAAAAGAAAAAAGAAAAAAAACAATTAAAAAAATCCTAAAAATATTAGGTATATTATTAGTAATTGCTTTAATAATAACAAGTATAATATTATATAGAGAAAATAGAGATATACAAAACTTTTTTGACGAAAATATTTTGAAAAAAACAGTAACTGAAAAAGAGCTAATATCAATAGAAGTAGCAAGTGATTCAAATAAATATATATGTGCATTTTCTAGATATATAGGAATATTAAATAATAATACACTAATTGCATATAACACATATGCAAAACAGGAATTTTCTTTAAATATAAATATAACAACACCAATATTTAGTTCAAATGGTAAATATTTAGCAATAGCAGAAAAAAACGGAAATAAAGTATATTTAGTGGCAGACAAAAATATTGTATGGCAAAATGACATAGAAGGAAAAATAGAAAAAATATCTGTAAATCAAAATGGATATATTGCAGTATCAGTATCACAAACAAGTTATAAATCAATAATAACAACATATAGCCAAGAAGGAAAAGAATTATGCAAAACATATTTATCAACAACATATACAGCAGATTTAGCAATATCAAGTGATAACAAATTTTTAGCAATAGCAGAAACAAATTTATCTGGGATACAAATAAAATCTGGAATAAGAATAATTTCAATAGAAAATGCAAAAGCCGGATTAGAAGATTCAACAACATATAAAGCAGAGGTGGGAGAAGATAGTATTATAACAAGCATATGTTATGATTTAAATAACAATTTAATGTGTATGTTAGACGACAAAATTTTAAAAATAGGAAATGGAACACAAAAACAAATAATAAAATACAATGAAAATACATTATTTGCAGAAATAAATCTAGAAAATCAAATCGTAGAAGTAATGAATAATGATGATGAAAAATTGTTAACAAAAATAAAAGTAACAAATACAAAAACAGAAAAATCAAGAGAATATTTTATAAATTCACTTCCAAAAGAAATAGATGCAAAAGGAAAAATAGTAGCAATAAATACAGGAACAGAAGTGTATTTTATCAATTCAGACGGATTTTTACATACAAAATATTTAGCAAGTCAAGAAATAAAAGAAATTGTAATAAGTGAACAAATGGCAGGAATTATATATAAAAATAAAATAGAAATAATAAAATTTTAAAGGGAGGAAAAAATGGTAATTGATTTAGGAATAATAGTAATAATTGCACTGTGTATAATAATGGGTTACAAAAAAGGCCTAATAGAAGTAGGATTCAGACTAGCCTCATTTATAATTGCAATAATATTATCATTAGCATTATACACACCAGTTGCAAACTATTTGATAGAAAACACACAGATTGATGATGTAATAAAAGAAACAATACAAACAAATATAAATCCAGAAACAATAGAACAGGCTCAGGAACAACCAGAAAACAGCAGTATGCCAGATATTGTAACAAATTACATATCAAAAACTGTAAAAGAAGCAACAGATACAGCAAAAGATAATATATCACAGGTAATTGCTACAAATATATCAATAACAGCTATAAAAATAATTGCATTAATAGGAATATTTATTGTAATAAGATTAGTGCTAGGAATATTAAAAGTAGTAACAAATGTAGTATCAAAATTACCAATAATAAATAGTGCAAATAAATTGCGGAGGCATTGCGTATGGCTTGTTAGAAGGATTATTAATAATTTACATAGTATTAGCAATAGCAATGGCAATAAGTACAGTAACAGGAAATAACGAAATATTACAAACAATAAATGAATCTAATTTAGGAAAATTTATGTTTAATAATAATATTTTACTAAAAATTATCTTCTCATAGGTTGATATTTGAATAAACCTTTGGTATACTATTAAATGTATACCAATTAGGAGGAGAAAAAATTGAAAAATACTAAAAAAGAGAAAAAGAGTAAAAAGCATATAATATTAAAAATATTGATATTTATTTTAATAGTACTTTTAATATATGCTGGAATAATAACATATAAAGCGACAAAACTAGGAGGAGGCTTACAAGGTTTTGTTGCAGCAAGCATGGGACATGACGAAGATACAGTAAAAAATATGCCAAAGATAACCTGCCTATTAATAGGTAAAAGTCAAAATTTAACAGATACAATAATAGTTGCACAATATAATCCGCAAACACAAGAAGCAGTTATGATGTCAATACCAAGAGACACATATGTTGGCAAAAACAAAAACACAGCAACAGCAATGAATAAAATAAATGCACTATATCAACAATCACCACAAAAATTGCTAAATGCAGTAAATGATATAACTGGACTAGATATAAAAAACTATATAACGATAGATACAAAAGCACTAAGAGAATTAGTAGATACAATTGGTGGAGTATATTTTGATGTTCCAATAGATATGGATTATGATGACTCTTCTCAAAAACTATATATTCACTTAAAACAAGGGTATCAATTACTAGATGGAGACAAAGCAGAACAATTAGTAAGATTTAGAAAAAACAATAACTACACAGGATATTCAGCAACATATGGAAGTGATGATTATGGAAGAATGAGAACACAAAGAGAATTTATAATAGCTGCACTAAAACAAACACTTCAAGCAAAAAATGTACTAAAATTAGGTGAACTAATAGATATAGCAAATAGAAACATAGAAACAAATATGAATATATCAGAATTAAAAGACTATTTGCCATATATAATGGAATTTAACACAGACAATATAAAAACAGGTGCATTACCAGGAGCTTCTGAAAAACCAGGAGAAGTGTGGATCTTTGTACACAACAAAAAGAAAACAGAACAAATGGTAGGTGAATTATTCTTAGACAAGCCAACAGAAGAAGAAATAAAAGAAAATTCAAAAACAAATATAGAAATACTATATGTAGAAGACAAGGTAGAAGAAGCAGATAGATTACAAGAAACCTTAGAAGAACAAGGATATAAAATTACAAAAGAAAAAATAGCAGCAGCACCAAAAACAATAATAATAAATAGAAAACAAATGACAGAGGAAAATACAAAGAAAATACAAAAATTAGTATTAAACGCTCAAATAGAAGAAGGCGAAGATAATGGACAATACCATTATACAATTATAGTAGGAAAAGACTATAAAGGAAATTAGGAGGTAAAAGAATATAAATGGAAAATGAACTGTTACAGAAAATAGTAAAAATTTTAGATAACAAGAAAGGAATAAACATAAAGTATATGGAAATAAAAGATGTAACCACAATAGCAGATTACTTTGTAATAACAAGTGGAACATCAAGCACACATATAAAATCATTAGCAGACAATGTTGAATATGAATTAAAAAAAGACGGAATATATCCAAATAAAATAGAAGGATATGAAACAGGAACATGGATACTAATGGATTATGGAGATGTAGTAGTTCATATATTTACAGAGAAAGAAAGAGAAAACTACAAAATAGAAGAACTATGGGAACAAATGAAACAAAAATTAGATTAAAATAAAAAGGCGGGCATATAGCTCGCCTATATTTTCAAAAATCAATAACTTGATTTCTTTTTACGTTTTTTATTTTTAGAAACAATTAATTTAATCAAAATTAAAACAGCAATCAGCATACCAATATCCACAAAAACAAATAAATAAGATTTTTGCACATCATTTCCAGCTAGTAAATTAGCTGTATAGATCTTGCCATTTACATTATAAGAAATACTACCAACAATGCTTCCTTTTGCAATTGGTGCAGATAATTTATTAAGTGTAACAGTAGGAATAAAAGAAGTATATGCATCATTTGAATTTATAAAAGCAGTAATAGTAGAATCTAAAATTAAATCTAAATTCTTAGTATCGCTTGTAGCTCCTGCAACTTCAACTGTTTGAACAACAGAATCTTTACTTCTTAATGTTCTAAATAAATAATTATTAAATCCATAATTAAATAATTTCTTAATATCATTATATCTATAAGAAGTACCAGTATCAGATTTGCCAGCCCCTAAAATAACAGCATATAAAGTCATATTATCCTTTGTAGCGGCTGAAACTAAGCAATCCTTAGCCTGACTAGTGTATCCTGTTTTTATACCAAGAGCATATTCATAATAAGAACTAGAATTAGGTTTAATCAAATCATTTGTTGAATATAAAGTTCTATCATCTCTTAAATGTTTATTAGAAGGGGCTAAGGTATACGAAGTTTTTGAAACAATACTTCTAAAAACATCATATTTCATAGCTTCTTTTGCAATTAAATACAAATCATATGCACAAGAATAATGGTTTTCATTGTGCAATCCATAGGGATTGGTAAAATGTGAATTAACACAACCAAGTTCTTTTGCTCGTGAATTCATTAAAACGCAGAAATTATCAATCGAACCAGAAACATATTCAGCCAAAGCATTTCCAGCAACATTACCAGAAGGAATAAGCAAAACATTTAAAAGTTGCTCGACTGTTAATTCTTCACCAGCAGAAATATATGGTGTAACATATCCACCTGATAAGCTAGAAACTGCTGTATTACTTATTGTAACAGTATCTATTAAATTACCTTTTTCTAAAACTAATAATGCAGTAAGAACCTTTGTAGTACTTGCAGGATACATTTTCTCTTTTGAATTTTTCTCAAATAAAATATCACCAGTAGAATCCTCTACTAAAATACAGGCATCTGAATTGATGCTCAAACTATTTGTGCTAGCAGCAAATACCGAAGAAGAAAGTAAGCACAAAAATAAAATAAAAATAAAACAAATTCTTTTCTTCATAATATCTCTCCATAATAAAATATCACTATAAATAATATATTAAAAATCAATAAAAATCAAGGAGGAAAAAATGAATAATATAAATAAAAATCAATTAGTAATAGCTGGAATAGTAATAACAATGATAATAATTGTTGTAATATACATATTCAGTATAAAACCACAAACAAATGAAAATTATGAAAATCTAGAAATAGAAGACGTAAGCAAAACAGAAGAAAAAGTAGAAATTACAAAAATAAAAGTACACATAGCAGGCTCAGTAGTAACAGAAGGAATAATAGAACTAGAAGAAGGAGCAAGAGTAGCAGATGCAATAAAAGAAGCAGGTGGAACAACGGCAGATGCAAATACAAAAAAGATAAACTTAGCACAAAAATTGCAAGATGGTCAAAAAATATACATTCCAAATCAAAATGAAACAGAAGAAGATATTATGGAAAATTTAGGAGAAACAATAGAAGAAAATAGCATAAATTCAAGTTCAAAAGTAAATATAAACACAGCAACACAAACAGAGCTAGAATTGTTAAGTGGAATAGGTCCATCAATAGCTAGCAAAATAATAAGTTATAGAAAGGAAAATGGAAAATTTAAAACGATAGAAGACATAAAAAATGTACCAGGAATAGGAGAAGCAAAATTTAATAGTATTCAAGACCAAATAACTGTATAATACACTTGTTAGCTCAAAACAAATATGATAAAATCATAATTAGTTTTGAATAGGAGCGAATGTTATGAAGAAGAAAAAATATATAAAAACAAAAAAAGATTTAAAACAATTTATATCAACAATAATTATTATAATAATATTAACCATAATTGGATACATATTACCAATAAATGAAAACAACATTGAAGCATCACAGGAAAGCATAACTATTGAAAATAGTAGTCAAATAAGTAATATTCCGCCATATTCAGGGGAAATAGTTATAACTATTAATAATAATGTGCCATATTTTAAAGAACAAGAAATAAGCACAGAAAATTTCGAAGACTATTCACCACTTGACGAATTAAATAGAGCAGGAGTTGCATTTGCAAATATATGCAAATATACAATGCCACCAGAAGGAACAAAAAGAGAAAATCTTTCATATAAGCCTACTGGGTGGAAACAATATCTATATGGAGAAAACAATAGCCAGCATTTATATGAAAGATGTCATTTAATTGCTTGGCAATTAGGAAACGAAAACAATAATAAACAAAATTTAATTACTGGTACTTCTCAGTTAAATAGTGCTATGATAGAATATGAAAATATTGTTGCAAACTGGATTAAACAAAAAAATAAGCAAAACAAAAATTATCATGTGCTATATAGAGTAACACCTATTTATGAAGGACAAAATAAATTAGCAACAGGTGTACAAATAGAAGCAAAATCTGTTGAAGAAGAAGGCGTATCTTTCAACAAATTTATATACAATGTGCAAGATAATTTTAAAATTGATTACAGTACAGGTGAAGCAAAATTGATAAAAAAGGAGGTATAATTTGGAATTAGATTTAAATAAGATAACAGAAAAAATACCCAAAAATAATTTCATAAAAAATTTTTTAAAAGAATTAAGTGAAACATTAGATAATTTTAATGAAAAAAATGAAATAAAAACAGAAAAAATAGAAGAAATAAAATTAACCCAAGAAGAAGACTTAGAACTTTATAGAAAAGAATCAGAATTTTTACAAAATTACTTTAAAAAAGAATTATCAGATTTAAGCAATGGAGAGATATATCTTGTAACAAATAAATACGAAAATGATAATGAATATCACAGATATAAAGTTGCACAATATATAAACAAACACGAACGTAAATATATTGCATTTGAAAAAGACTTACCTGAAAATGTAAAAATTGGAGATGTAGTTAGAAAAGTAAATGGAAAATATATTTATGATAAAAAAGCAACACAATATGTAAAAAATTCAATAAACAAAATAAAATGTGACATAATAAATAAAAGATAATATATAGAAAAAAGATGAAAATAAAAATGAGATTTAAGTAATAAATTTAACTTAAATCTCATTTTTATTTAATTGTACTAATCAAATTACAGAACTGCTCCAAGTACCAAAATACCAATATTATCAGCATAAATTTGATTAAACTGGGAAATAGGCAAAGGATTAACACCGAAGTCCAGCCTCAATAGTATAACCGAGGACGATTATAATTTTGAATAAACCAATCCTTAAAACCAGCAAAATTAGACTCATAAGGCACATCAGCCACAGTATATCCACTCACCATAGCAAAAGAACTAGCAATTTCAAAAGCTTGATTTGGAACATAATTTAAAAATTTCCAATAAATTTCTTTACCTTGAGTATGATAAGAAATAGTAAGCCTAAAATTATGACTAAGAGTAAAATCATAAAGAGCCAAAGCCTCAGGCTCAGTCAAAGGACCGAAGGCCAACATAATCACGAGGAGCTGGCTTATTAAAGCCCTGTCTAAACTTAATCTCCTTAGCACGCTCCCACTCAGCCGGAAACTGCAAATTCAAATCCACACCATTTATATTTGCTTTCCAACCAGAAGGAAAAGGAATACTAGGAAAATTACTAGAAATACGTTTAGCTTTAAGATATGCACTAGAATCCTCCCTAAAAGCACCAGCAGAAATATTTACACCATCAGGATTAACCATAGGAACAATGTAAATAGAAACCGAATTAAACAAATTTCTAGCATCAAAACCGAAAATAACGCCATTAGAACGAATTGCAGAACAATAATCCTCAGCAAACTTCATTAAAAGTACAGAAGTGATCCACTCATTTCCGGTGAATTGAAGCATTATAAAAAACTTCCTTTGGACCATTACCAATTCGTATATAAGGAATTTCTTCCCCAAGTACACTTGTGCCAATAGAACCAGTTTCAATAAAAGGATAAACAACTTTTAAAGCACGAACATTGATATTCATAAACTCAGAAGTATAAGTAATATCAGTAGGTACAATATTTCCAAAAGGAACAACAATAATTTGTTTAGGATAAATAACCGACAAATTCTTATCAGGATTAGCAGTTAAAATATTATTAACAGTAGTGTTAAAATTTTTAGCAATAGAAGAAAGCGTATCCCCAGGACTTACAATATAAATAGCATAACCATTGATAAAAGGAAACAAAACATTCCAAGTACGAGGACCAACAATGCCATCAACAGGCAACTTAAAAAAACGCTGAAAATTCTTCAAAGCAGTCAAGGTTTTATCTCCAAAAATCCCATCAATTTTTCCCGAATTAAATCCCGCTCGATTTAATCCCATCTGCAACAACTCAACATCAGGTCCTCTCGAACCCAAAGACAACATATCCATACCCAAAACCTCCCAATTAATAATAAATATGCAAAAAAAACAAAACTGTTACAGGAGGTTAATGAAAAGGAGGTATAATACAAAATAAAAAAAGTATGTGTAACATTAAATACACATACTTTTTTGGTGCACCATCGCGGGATCGAACCGCGGACCTTCTGATTAAGAGTCAGCTGCTCTACCAGCTGAGCTAATGGTGCATTTGCTAATGAAATTATTATAATACCAAACTGAGCATTTGTCAATTAAAAACCAAAATTTAATCATAAGAAAATGAAAAAAACATAAAATTAAATAAAGAAAAGAGGAAATATGTTAAACAAAATATGGCCAGTTTTTTTAATAATTTCAATAATATATGCAATGTTTAGTGGAAAAATAGAGGATTTAAATAATTCAATATTTGAATCTGCAAAAAATGCAGTAGAACTCACAATTGCTTTATTTGGAACACTATGTTTTTGGAACGGAATGATGCAAATTGCTATAAAAAGCAGTTTAGTAAACACAATTTGCAAACTATTAAATCCACTAATAAAATTCTTATTTCCACAAATAAAAAAAGGAAGCAAAATACACAAAGAAATATCAATGAATATAATTGCAAATATGCTAGGACTGGGAAATGCTGCAACACCACTAGGTTTAAAAGCAATGCAAAGTATGCAAGAAGAAAACGGGCAAAAAGATACTTTATCAGACTCAATGGTAATGTTCATTATAATAAACACAGCATCAATTCAAATAATACCAACAACAGTAATAGCAATACGAAATTCCTTAAATTCGAGCAATCCAAGTGAAATAATTTTACCAGTATGGGTTGCCACAATTTGTGCAGCAATTGCAGCTGTGGCAATGGGGAAAATAATAATAAAAGTGGGAAGGAAAAAGAAAAAATGCAACTAATTCATTACATATCAATAACTTCAATACCAATGATAATATTAATAATAACACTAAATGGGATTTTAGAAAAACAAAACATATTCGATACATTTATAGAAGGAACAAAAGAAGGATTAAAAATAGTAATAGGAATATTTCCAACATTAGTAGGACTATTTGTAGCAATTGGAGCTTTAAGAAGCTCTGGAATAATAGATATGGTAATAAATATAATAAGCCCAGCAACAAATTTACTAGGAATTCCCAAAGAAATAATGCCACTTGCAATGTTAAGACCAATCTCAGGAAGTGCATCAACTGCAATAGCGGTGGATATAATGAAAAATTGTGGAGTAGATAGCTTAATTGGAAAAATTGCATCAACACTAATGGGATCAACAGAAACCACAATATACACAATTGCAATATATACAAGCATTGTAAAAATAAAGAAAACAAGAAATGTATTACTTGCAGGATTAACAGGGGATATAATAGGAACAATAGCATCTGTCGAAATTTGGAGAATTTTGTCGAAAAGTTTTTCTTGACAAATATTGTAAAGTGATGTAAAATAAAACCATCGTATAAATAATTTATTTCAAACGCAACTGTGAAAAGACATAAAAAGATTAAATTTTTTAAACAAAATCAATATTTTCTACTTAAATTCTAAAAGTAGTAAATCGAAAAAAATTATCCAATAAAAATTAAATAAAATTGAATAGTTAGTTAAGTTAATTATATGTATTATGTATTTTTGTATATAGGCATATATTATGCCCTGCAATACATAATTAAACAAGTTATTAAATTTGTAGAGGCACAATAATTGCGTCAGCTTTCATCTAGTGCAATCATTGTAAAATACAGCCTCTACAAGCCCCCATTATAGATCGGCAGAAATGCCAAAAAGATTTGATTCTTTAAAAATGCCAGGGTTTTAAGTCCCTGGTTTTTTTCTAAATATCAATAAATTTGCTAGGACAATCTCTATTTGCAACAGAAATATCAATACTGCTCTCAGGATGAAATAAATGAATCTCGTTAACAACAGTTTGATATGCAAGTTCAGGAAAATTATTTTCCTTACTCAAATGTCCAAGCATAACACTATTAAGTCCAGAATCCATTAAATGAGCAACAACCCTTCCACAAGAACTATTAGACAAATGACCGATTAGGACCATCAATTCTATATTTCAATCTAAGTGGATAAGAAGAATATTTCAAAATATCAGGGTCATAATTAGATTCCAGTAATGCAAAATCACTATTTTCTAAATAAGACATAACCTGAGTTGAAACATTTCCAACATCTGTTGCAATACTAATTTTTTTGCCAGAATTAAAAATATTATAACCACAAGGACAAGCAGCATCATGAGGAATAGGAAATGCAATAATATCTAAATCTCCAATACTAAACTTGTTTCCAATATTTATAATGCGCATATTATCCTTAGATATTTTTTCTGTTTCATTTGGCATAGCAGACCAAGTTTTAGAATTAGTATAAACAGGGATATTATACTTTTTAGAAAGAGTTCCGAACCCCTTTTATATGGTCGCTATGTTCATGTGTAACTAAAATACCAGAAATGCTCTCAATACTAAAATCCAAACTTTCCAGCGCTTCCACAATTTTTTTGGCGCTAACACCGGCATCAACTAAAATATTTGTAGAAGCACTCTGTACAAAGAAAGAATTACCAGTACTACCACTATATAAACTACAAAATCTTAACATTAATAAGAAACCCTTTCAATATTAGCACCCAAAAGTCTAAATTTATTTTCAATCTTTTCATAACCCCTGTCAATATGTTCAATATTATAAATCTCTGTTTTTCCATGAGCTGCACAACCTGCAATAATAAGAGCAGCACCAGCTCTTAAATCAGTAGAATGAACAGGAGCACCATACAAAGCATCAACACCTTCAAAAATAGCAGATTTGCCTTGTGCTGTTATTTTAGCTCCCATATTATTAAGTTCAGCAGTATATTGGAAACGAGATTCCCAAATACTTTCATTTATAATACTTGTACCATCAGCTAATGCTAGAACTACACCCATTTGAGGTTGCAAATCAGTAGGAAAACCAGGATGAGGCAAAGTTTTTACAATAGCCTTAGAAGGTCTTTTATCACACCAAACTCTAATTTCGTCACCTGAACTAATGTCTACATTACCACCAATTTCAAGAATTTTTGCAGTAACAGATTCTAAATGCTCTGGAATGCAATTTTTAATAGTAATATCTCCACGAGTAGCAACAGCGGCAAGCATAAAAGTACCCGCCTCAATTTGGTCAGGAACAACAGAATAAGACTTCCCACCACAAAGTTTTTTAGTACCATGAATTTTGATAATATCAGTACCAGCACCTCTAATATCAGCGCCCATAGTGTTTAAAAAGTTTGCAACATCAACAATATGAGGTTCTTTTGCAGCATTATCAATAATAGTAGTGCCATCTGCTAAAACAGCAGCAAGCATAATATTGATAGTAGCTCCAACAGAAGCAATATCTAAGTAAATAGAAGTACCAACTAAATTATCTGCTTTTGCAATAATTTTGCCTTGGCAAACATCAACATTAGCGCCAAGGGCCTCAAAACCTTTAATATGTAAATCAATAGGACGCGCTCCTAAATTACAACCGACCAGGAATACCTACTTGCGCCATTTTGCATCTTCCAAGCAAAGAACCCAAAGCATAATAAGAAGCTCTAAACTTTCTAGTAAGTTCAAGAGACTTATCACTAGCACACACATTTGTTGTGTCTAATGTAAGCTCATGAGGACCTGTCCACTCAGCTTTTGCCCCAAAAGACCTTAAAATATCTATATATAACCTAACATCACTAATATTAGGAATATTATCAATAGTGCAAACTCCATCAATTAAAAGAGCGGCAGGCAAAATGGCAACAGCAGCATTTTTAGCTCCGCCAATATAAGCCTCGCCCCTTAAAGGAGTACCACCAGTAACAACTAATTTCTCCACAAAATTACCCCCAAAATTAAATAATTTTAAATTTACACTAATAATATAACACAAAATCCCTAAAATAACAATACTTTACTTATTTTGCAAATCTGCAAGCTCCATACTAATATTTTGTAAAAATTCTACAATTTTAAATTTAAACTTAACCTCATTAGAATCGTCAGAAATCAAAGCATACTCCTCAGAATCCAAATTATCTTGTAAAATTTCCTTAGAGCTATCTGGAACAATACCGTGAACTAACATCTACAAAACATAAAGGTGGAAACATTACACACCACCAGTTTTTACCACTAGCACTACCAATTTTCACACGAAGAGCATCATAAAATCCAGAAGGAAGTGAAATATCCCCATATGTTTTAGTAGGAAATTCAAAATTACCAAGTTCAACAGAAACCGGATAAGAATATCCATTAGCCAGAACAGTATTATAAGCGACATCTTTAATTTTATATAAATCCAACATTTGAATTAACTCTTTCTTGCAAGTGGCAGAAGAAGTAGAAGAACGAACATAATCTATAATGGCATCTCTAACAATATATTTTAATGATTGGTCCTCATCAGAGTCACTATTTGCAATAACATGCAAACGGAATACATTATTAGAAATGTTAGAGGAAACGGCAGAAACGTATGACCAAGCATTAACCATAACAAAAACAAAAAGTAAAAAAGCAATAATTGTAAAATGTTTAAATTTATTACTAAAAAAGATATTTTTAAACAATCTCATAAAAAACCTCCATAAATGTAAAAACTTTCTTTACTCAAAGTATTAACCAAAACTAAAAAAATATGCAAAAAATTAAAATATATGGAAACGGAATGTAACACAATGGAAAAAAATGTAATTTGTTTGTAAAACTATTGACACATTTGAAATAAAATGGTAAAATTTACCAAAAGAAAGAGAGGTAAACAAATGAGAAAAATTAATAAAATGTGTAGCTTTTACGTAAATGACTGGCACTTAACAGTAATGATGTTGCCATATATAAATGGTAAATTACAAGAAAATGAAAAAGTAACAATAATAAGTGAGGAAAATCTACTAAATAATATAAATACAATATTAGAAAGAACAAATATAAAAGAAGAATATAAAAAACAAATACAAACAATAGGCTGGGAAAAAACAAGCCCAAAAGAAATAAAAAATAAAATTCAAGAACAAGAAAACGGAAACAATATAATTATAATAGGAAAAGAAGACTATATAGAAAACACTAACCAAATAATAGAAACCAAAGTAAAAACAGGCGAAGTCAATGTAATTGATTGCTATGAAGTAATGGAATTTAATAATAATATGGAAAACATACTAAAAAATCACGAAAAAATCATAAATACCTCAGGAGAAAGAACCGTAGAGGAATCTTTCGAAGGCTTTAACAAAAAAGAAGCAATTTAAGAAAAATAAAATATTGACTTACTTTCTATAATGGTATAATATATAAGCAAACTTAAATTATAGGAAGGAGAAAGCAAATGGACTATAACCAAGCGCTAGGCAAATTAAAAGAATACAATCAAGAACACCTATTAAAGTTCTATGATAAAATGCCAAAAGAAAAACAAGAAAAACTATTAGCTCAAATAGAAAAATTAGATTTAGAGCAAATAAAAAAATTATATGAGGATATAAAAAAGCCAGAGGAAAAGAAAGAAACTCTTGTAGAACCAATAGGTTATATAGATAAAGAAAAACTTGGTAAAGAAGAAAAAGAAGAATACGAAAAAATAGGAAACGAAACACTCGCAAGTGGAAAAATTGCAGCAGTAACAATGGCAGGTGGACAAGGCACAAGGCTAGGACACAAAGGACCAAAAGGAACATTTGATCTAGGACTAAAAAGCCATAAAACACTATTTGAAATATTATGCGATACACTAAAAAAAGTACAAAAGGAAAATGGTGTAACAATACCATGGTATATAATGACAAGTGAGGAAAACAACGAAGAAACAGAGAATTTCTTTAAAGCGAATAACTACTTTGGATATCCACAAGAAAAAATAACATTCTTCAAACAAGGACAATATCCAATGATAGACACAGAAGGAAAAATATTATTAGACGAAAATGGACTAGTAAAAGAAGCCGCAGACGGACATGGCGGAGTATATATAGCAATGTACAAAAATGGCATAATTGAAGATATGAAGAAAAAAGGTATCAAATGGGTAATTGTTGGAGGAGTAGACAATGTTTTAGTAAAAATGTTTGATCCAATATTTATTGGAATGTACATAAAACAAGGCTATCCATCAGCATCAAAATCAGTTGTAAAAAAATATCCAGAAGAAAAAGTAGGAGTATTCTGTAAAAAGAACGGAAAACCAAGTATAATAGAATATACAGAACTATCAGACGAAATGGCTCACGCAGTAGACGAAAATGGAGAATTAAAATATGGAGAATCAAATATAATAGTACATATATTTGAACTAGAAACAATGGAATATATAAGCAAAAATATATTACCATACCATCCAGCCTTCAAAAAAGCAAATCACTTAGATGAAAACGGAAATGTAGTAATTGCAACAGAACCAAATGCGTACAAATTCGAAGCATTTATATTTGATGCATTTGAACAATTAGATAATATGTCAATACTAAGAGTAAACAGGGAAGAAGAATTTGCCCCAGTAAAAAACTCAGATGAAAAAGGAGTTGACTGTCCAAAAACAGCCAGAGAATTATATAAAAAATACTTCAAAATAGAAGAATAGGAGGAATTTAAAATGCAAATAAATCCGGAAATATTTAGAAGCTATGATATAAGAGGAATAGTAGGACAAGACATAGACGGAGAAGTAGCCGAAAAATTAGGAAGATCATTTGGTTCATATGTACAAGAACTAGACGAAAACACAGTAATTGTAGGAAATGACAACAGAGAATCATCAGATATGTTAAGTAAACGACTAATAAAAGGCTTAACAGAATCAGGAGTAAATGTTATAAACATTGGATTAGCAACAACACCAATGGTATATTATGCAAGAAAATTATTTGATATAGGACCAGCAATTCAAATAACAGCAAGTCATAACCCAGGTGAGTATAATGGGTTTAAAATGTGTATAAAAAAAGAAGAAGAAAGCATTTATGGCGATAAAATTCAAGAAATAAGAGAATACACAGAAAAAGAAAACTTCAAAAGTGGATTTGGAAAAGTAACAGAAGAAAACATACTAGATAGATACATAGACCAAATCACAGAAAAGGTAAAATTAGGAAACAGAAAACTAAAAGTAGTAGTAGATGCTGGAAATGGAACAGCAAGTATAGTTGCAGAAAAACTACTGAAAAAATTAGGAACAGAAGTAGTGCCACTATATTGTGACTTAGACCCAAGATTTCCAAACCATCATCCAGACCCAAGTGTGCCAGAAAATCTAAAAGATTTAAGTCAAAAAGTAATAGAAGAAAAAGCAGACATAGGAATAGGCTATGACGGAGATGGAGATAGAATAGGTGTAGTAGACGAAAACGGAAATATGATATTTGGAGACCTATATATGCTAATCATATGGAGAGATATAATCAAAAAATTCCCAGGTTCTCCTGCATTAGTAGAAGTAAAATGCTCACAAAGCCTATGGGACGAACTAGAAAAAATAGGAGCAAAACCAGAATTTATAAGAACAGGAAATCCATACATAAAAGCAGCAATGAGAGCAAAGAACGTACCATTCTCAGGAGAAATGTCAGGACACATCTTCTTCCGTGACGAGTACTACGGATTTGATGATGCAGCATATGCAACAGCAAGAATATTAAGAATACTATCAAACACAGAAAAGAGAACATCAGAATTATTAGAAGGAATAAATAAATACATAGCAACACCAGAAATAACAAAAAAAGTAGAAGACAGCACAAAATTCCAAACAATAGAAAAAGCAGTAAACTACTTCAAACAAAAAGGCTATAACGTAATAGATGTAGATGGTGCCAGAGTAGTATTCGAAAATGGTTGGGGCCTAATTAGAGCTTCAAACACATCACCAAAAATAACAATAAGATATGAAGCAAAAAATGAAGAAGAACTAGCTAAAATACAAGAAAAATTTGAAGAATGTTTAAAAGAAGTAATGTAAAACAAAATAAAAACCGCCTAAAAAAGGCGGTTTTTTGTGTAGTAAAGTCTCTTTGCACAACGTGGTTACTACACAGCACTATATTAAGTTGTCGACTAAGAGTATAACATACATTTAAAATTATGTCAACATTATTTTATCGATTATTTTCCATTTTTCCAACCCTTAATATTGCTTCTAGAAATAGCCCCAAACAAATTAGCCTTAACCATAGGAATATCCTTAGACAAATCATAAATCAAATTTTTCATATCTTCTCTTTTAGAATTGCCATCAATAGGACAACACTTAGGCATAACCACAATATTATTTCTTTTAACAAAGCTCTTAGTATCCTTTTCAGGAGTATAAATTAAAGGCCTAATAAGAGTAATACCACTTCTATCCATAAAAGAAACAGGAGCAAAAGTAGAAATATTTCCAGTATAAAGCAAATTAAGGCAAAAAGTTTCAAGCAAATCATCCTTATTATGACCAAGAGCAATTTTATTACAATGCTCTCTAATAGCAACAGTATTTATAATTCCACGTCTTAAATTAGCACACAAAGAACAAGGATTTTTCTCTTTTCTAACATCAAAAACAATTTCCTTAATGTTACTATTCTCTATAAAAAGAGGAACATCAATGCTATCACACAAATTCTGTAAAAAAACAGTATCAAAAAAATCAAAACCTGGATTTACAGAAACTGCAATAATATCATAATGTTTAGGATAAAATCTTTGCATAGCACGAAGTCCCATCAAAAGTGAAATAGAATCTTTCCCACCAGACAAACAAACAGCAATTTTATCTCCATCTTCAATCATATTAAAATCCTCAATAGCCTTTCTCATATGGCTCAAAAGTCTCTGCATAATAGCCTCCCAAATTAAAACAATATAAATTATTATACTCCCATCTCCCCAAAAACACAATATAAGCATAAAATATTGCAGAAAATGTCGAAATTCCATTGTGCAATAGCTTAAAAAATGATAAAATATATAGTATAAGTATACTTGTAAGAACAAGGAGGTAACAATGCCAAAGAAAAAAAACGTAAAAAAAATACTAATAATAGTAGTAATTCTATTTGCACTAATTCTAGGAGTAAGAGAACTGGCACTAAATGCAATTGAACGAGCAAAACTAGAAAACAAAACATATACCTCTATATCAGATTTTACAAGTGTAAAAGAAATTGCAAAATACATGGGATGTACATACATAAAAGAAGAACCATCAACAGGAGAAAAATACGACATAGATATATACCTAAAATTCAAATATCCACTATACACAGACGAAGTAAGCAACGAAGACTACTACTACAAAATGATAGCTCTAATGCTAGAATACCTAAACTACCAAAACATCAGACTAATAGACCAAGAAAACGACATAGTAATAGCAGTAGAATGTGATAAAGAAAACAAAGAAATCGAAAATTTACTAATAAACGGAGAAGACAACTATTTTGGAACACAAGAAAATTTGAAACAAATCCAAAAATATCAACAATTAAATGTATCAGAACTAGAAATCCAAGCACAAGAAATAAAAGACCTAATATCTAGTAACTGGATTACATCACAGGTAAACTTGGGAACAAAAGAAAGTACATTCTTCAATAATTATGACATATACTTCGACGAAGGAATAGAAGTAAAAACAATAAGCAAAAAGGTATTTAATATTGTATTCACAGAGAAATACAGTAATCCCGTAGTAAATGGAATAAAAGCAAATACATCATTTGACGAAATA
Source organism: uncultured Clostridium sp. (assembly GCA_900555835.1). Taxonomy (GTDB): domain Bacteria; phylum Bacillota; class Clostridia; order TANB77; family CAG-508; genus UMGS1864. Next base: position 14,479 of record USMK01000003.1, on the reverse strand, counting down.
AAAAATATATTAGGAGAACCTATATTTAATCATTCAAATTATATTGAAAACAAACAAAAAGATATTGGATATATAGGTTATAAAGGAAAAGACATATATGTATTTTTTTCAGAAAATGAAATATCAATTTACAGAGTAGAAACAGTAGATACATCAACAGGTTTAGCAGATGCCATAGCCAATTTTAACAACAACGCAGATACAAGAAGTTTTATTAGTGCTATAACAGATATGTGGCCAGACTATGATTTATATGGGTATGGCGACGATAATTTAATGCTAAAATACACATTAAGAGGAATAAAAATTGCCTTTACTTCGAGTGAAGCGGGGGTATATGTGTATAACAATTATAATGGATATATTGCAGATGGTGTAACAATAGAAAATATAATAAAAAATGCAAACTCAATACCGCAAAATGTAAACATTCAATTAGATAAAAATTTAGTAGATTTATATGAAGAAAACAGAGTAAAAAATTACAATAACTATTATGGAAATTCTTTTATAGAAACACCTGACTATACAACCTCAGAGTTTAAAATATATAAAACCGATGACCAAATAACATTGCTATCATATAATAGAAAATACCCTAATAGCATAATTAAACAAAAAATCAACATATTTATACCTTATTCAGACACAGAATTTATTTATATAGACGAAAAAAATCAAACATATAAATATGATGCAACAACAATAACTTCACAAAACCTACAAGAAGATACTAAAATGTTAACAGTAAATAATAAAAAGATATTTGCTATAAAAGGAACCGGAATATATTTATATGATATAAATAATCAAACACTTAGGCAAATATTACAATTCCAAAATGAAGTAACAGGAATATATGCTTATAATGAAAAATCAATAATAATTGGAATAAAAAATATGGGAATATATAGATATGACACAGAAACCAACGAATTAACAACATTAGTAGAAGGACAAGCTGAATACCAAATAACAACTATATACGAAGACAAAGTATTTTATGACGATACACTAACTCTAGTAAAATAAGAGAGGAGAAACAATGCAAAGAAACATTTTGAACAAATTAAAAAAAATAATTGTATCTTTAACTATTGCAATATTACTGATGCAAAGTGTTAGCTTTGCAGATGTGCAGGAAAATTCAAAGGTATATCTAAAAGGATTTGCACAGATGGTTGCAAATATGGATACAGCTTATACGATATCAGATAGTAGTGCTTTAAGTATGGGGTATCAATTAAAGGCAACAGATGGAAGTTATGAGAATAAAGGATATAAAGGAAACCACATTTGGCTTTGTTGTGCTACTTGGGTATCAACAATATTAAATAAATGCTTTGGAATAGAAATTGCGGGAAGAGATAGCACAGACGGATATGCAACACCTAATGGTTGGATAAATCCACTTTTTAAAGAAGTTAGTGAAGATGAATTAACTTGTGGAGACATTGTGCTATGGGATAGTAATGGAGAATATTATGGACATATGGGGATGTATTTAGGCGATGAACAAGTAACAGACTGCTCATCAAGGAATCTTAACGGAAAAACTTGTGGAGGAGTATATGTAAGAGATTTCTGGCCAGGTGATAAATATTTACGATTAAAAGCGGACACATCAGCATTAGATGTACCAGATAGTGGAGTAAGTGGATTAATAGGAGAATTAACTAAATGGAAATATATAAAAGTACCGTTTAGAAATGTAACAGAAAGTAGTATAGATAAAAATAAAACATTTTCATATCAAGGAATTGCTAAGTCATCATCACAAACAACAATAAATAATAATTTGCCAAAAGGAAAATCATTAGGAATATTTGATGTAAGCGCATATGATGCTTGCTATGACTGTACACAAAAAAATCCAGGAGATCCAGGCTATGGAGTTACCGCAAGTGGAGCAGTAGCACAAGCTAATCATACAATTGCAACAGATCCTAATGTAATTCCCTTAGGAACGCATGTAATAATAAATGGAAAAGAATATGTAGCAGAAGATACAGGTGGATACATAAAAGGAAATAGAATAGATATATATTATGACACTCACGAAGAAGCAGAAAAATTTGGAAGAAATAATATAGAAGTATTTGCAGCAGGATCATCTGATGGAAGTTCAACTGACGGAGGAAGCAGTAGTGGCAATAGTTGGAGATTTTCAGACTTAGGTAAATTACTAGACTGGATATTAGGATTAATGTTCACTGTTGTAAAATCAGTGTTTGTAGGATTAGCAACAATAATACAAATAGGAACAACATATTACATAGATGCTGCAACAGGAAAAGAAGTAGAAAGCAGACTAAGTAATGGAATGATGGCATATCTATCACAAGGAATGAGAGAAGACCTAAAAAATTCAATAACACTAGAAAAAATAGTATATAATCAAGTTCCAATACTAGATGTAGATGTATTCAATGGAAATCAAGCAGGAGGAGAAACAATTGCAAGCGGAAGCTTTGTAATGATAATAAGAAACTTAGTAGCAACACTATATATGGCACTAAGAAATGTAGCCTTAATAGGAATGTTAATAGCACTTATATACCTAGGAATAAGACTTGTAACAGCAACCATAGGAGAACAAAAAGCAGAATACAGAAAAAAACTAACTAGCTGGGCAGTAGCCTTCATTATAGTATTTGTAATGCATTATTTCCTAATAGGAGTAATGAAAATAAATGAAATAACAGTAAATATATGTAGCAACCTAGGCAAAAATCTAGTAAGCGCAGTATCAGGAGGAGAATATTTCGACTTATCACTAGCAATGAGAGATTTAACATATGATATGGCATTTACCAAAAGTGCATTAGCAATGGTGCTATACTTTGTAATGATATTCTATATGTTAAAATTCCTAGTAATATATTTCAAAAGATTATTTATAACATCAATATTAATAATAATAGGACCATTACTAGCAATAAAAAATGCAATAGACAAAATAAGATTCAACAAATCATCAAGTATGTCAACATGGATGAAAGAATACATATTTAGTGTAGGAACACAAACAATACACGCACTAATGTATACAATATTTATAGGAATGACATACAAACTAATGGCAACATCAGACAGTATGAGAGTAGCAATATGTATACTATCTTGTATGTTCTTCCGCTTTATGACGACAGCCGAAAAACTAACAAGAAATATGCTAAAATTGGTAGGAAACCAATCAGACTCAATAATGGGAGACACAGATAGTACAGATATAAGAGATTTATTTGGATTTGCCCTAATAGTAAGACTAAACAAATTAACATCAAATATGTCAGTGCCTAAATTTGCAAAAAGAAAATATCAGGCTGGAAAAACCTTTTTCAAAGACCATTTGTCATCAGAATACATAAAAATAAAACGAAACGAATATATGAACAAATACTTAGATGCATACATGCCAGACGAAAGAGGCAGAAGAGCAGGAGTAACAAGCGATATAGACAAGAAGATAGACGACCTAATAGTAGCAGACTTAGATTACAAAATGAGTAGTGCACTAGGAAGCATTAGTACAGCTAAGAACCTTGGAAAATCAATGTATGGATTTGCAGCTGGCTCAGTAATGATGGGAATAGGACCAGTTGTACTAGGAACAACAAGAGTATATACAGGTACTAAAACCATGTCAAAAATCTTATATTCTCCAATAAAAGGATATAAATTGTCAAGCAAAAATATGAAGCTAAGAGGAAAAGAAGGAACTTACAAAAACATAAAACAATGGACAGAATTAAATGGAACCCAAGGAGTTGCAGATGTAATAAGAAAAGACTACTTAAACAAACGAGATGACGAAACAGCTAAAAACAATTTAAAAGTAATAACATTACACCAAGCAAGAAAAGAAGAAGTTGCACTAGAACAAGAAATTGCAGACAAAAAAGAAACATTGCTAAAAGGCGCAGAGCCAGGAGCAACAAAAATGGAAAAAGAATTATCTAAGAAATACACAAAGAACATAAAAAAATGCGTAGAAGACCGAATGAAAACAGTAGACAGAAAAGATATTCAAAAAGAAGTAAAAACATATATGAAACAAAATGGAAAATTCGCATTAACACTAAACGACTTCGAAAACATAGCAGAAAAATTTGATGTAAAAGTATCCGGAGAAGTAACAGACGAAAAAGTACAAAAAGAAGACTTCATAGAAAATGTAAAAGCAGAAACAGTAGCAAGATTTATAAGAGAAGTTACAGAGCAAGACGGAATATCAAACGAAATAACAATAGACGAAGAATCAATGAGCATTGTAGAAAATAATTTAACAGAAAAATTAGAAAAGACACAAGGAAAAGAAAAAGAAGGGGTGCAAAACGCACTAGAATGTTTAAAAGATAAGAAAAATGAACTACAAGGCAAAGAAAAACTACACATATTTAGCAATTTAAGTGAAGAACAACAAAAACAAGTAAATCAAGCAATTGCAGATGCAACAACAGATGAAGTAATAGAAAAAGAAATACCAAAATTAAGCAGAGACCAAATAGTAGACACAATGAAAAAAGCAGTAAACATGCAAGGCTCAATAAAACGTGAAGAACCAATAAAAGAATTCAAACAAGTAATGAATCATGTAGAAAAACTACGAGATATAGACGAAGTATCAAGAGAGCTAGGAAATGAGCCAATCTACAAAGATGCAGGAAAATTGGTAGAAACAATGATAAATAATACAAAAATAACAAACAGAGAAATACCAGAAGAAAAATAAAAAAATGAAAAGTGTGTTGAAAAAACACACTTTTCTAATATTTAAAAAGGAGGGAATAATCAATTAAAAGGATTAATACTACTATATAATTGATTATAAAAGAAAAATGGAAGAACAATTTCAAAGAATAGAAATTTTATTAGGAAAAGAAACAATGAAAAAAATACATAGCAAAAAAGTAGCAATATTTGGACTAGGTGGAGTAGGCTCATATGTAGCAGAAGCCCTAGTAAGAGCAGGAATAACAAAATTTATATTAGTAGATAGCGACAAAATAGATATAACAAACCTAAACAGGCAAATTCACGTAACACACGAAACAATAGGACACTACAAAGTAGACGAAATGCAAAAAAGAATGACAAGCATAAATCCAAATGTACAAATAAAAGGAATAAAAGAATTCGTAACAGAAGAAAATATACAAGAAATACTATCAGAAGAAGATATAGACTATGTAGTAGACGCAATAGACACTGTAAAATCAAAAATAGCAATAATAGAAACTGCAAAATCGAAAAACATATGGACAATATCTAGCATGGGAGCAGCCAACAAACTAGATCCAACCAAACTAGAAGTAACAGACATCTACAAAACAAAAACTTGCCCGCTAGCCAAAATAATAAGAAAAGAACTAAGAAAACGCAACATTCCAAACCTAAAAGTAGTCTACTCCACAGAGCAACCCCAAAAACCACAACTACCACCCAATACTACCGGCAAAATCCTAGGCAGCACCTCCTTCGTCCCATCCACCGCCGGCCTCATAATAGCCAGCCAAATCATAGGGGACGTTTCCCAATGAGTCATTTTGACTCACTAGGGACACATCTCTATGGTGACATAATAAAAATTGAAAGAAGAATATTTAATTGTGTGTTTTGAAAGAGGAGCAAGTTATTTCTTTGAAACAGCAAAATAAAAAACAGCATCAAATTTAATTTGATACTGTTTTTTATTTGTTATGGTGAGCCAGGAGGGAATCGAACCCCCGACCCCAGGCTTAGAAGGCCTGTGCTCTATCCTGCTGAGCTACTGACCCATAACACATTTATTATGATACCACATACAAAAACAAATGTCAAGCAAAATGACACAAAATTAAAAAATAATTTAAAAGCCTTTAAAAATAACTAAAATATGCTATAATATAAACAATGCAAATGGAGATAAAATAAAAAAAGCTCCTAAACATAAAGGAACTTTTTTGGTGCACCAGGAGGAATTCGAATCCCCGACCTCTCGGTTCGTAGCCGAGTGCTCTATCCAGCTAAGCTACTGGTGCAAGAACAATATTTATTATACTCCATAAAAAAACAAAAGTCAATTAAAACAAAATGAAAAATATTGCAATTTAATAAAAATCAAGGAGTAAGAATGAAAAAAGTAATGTTTATATCAAGCACAGGTGGACACTTAGACGAATTGATGCAACTAAAACCACTGTTTAGCAAATATAATTATCATATAGTAACCGAAAAAGACAAAATGACACAAAAACTAAAAGAAGAACACAAAGATAAAATATCATACCTAGTATATGGAACAAGAAATAAACCAATAACATATATATTCAAATTATTATATAACTGCATTTTAAGCCTAATATTATACCTAAAATATAAACCAAAATACATAGTAACAACAGGAACACATACAGCAGGACCAATGTGCTGTATAGGCAAAATATTCGGCTCAAAAATAATATATATAGAAACATTTGCAAACATCAACAAAAAAACAGTAACAGGAAGGCTAATATACCACATAGCAGACCTATTTATAGTACAATGGGAAGAAATGCTAGAATTATATCCAAAAGCAGTATTAGGAGGTTCGATTTATTAATGATATTAGTAATGCTAGGAACACAAAAAAATGATTTTTCAAGACTACTAAAAGAAATAGAAAAATGTATAGATAATGGAATAATAAAAGAACCAGTAATAGTTCAAGCTGGCTCAACAAAATACAAAACAGACAAAATGCAAATATTTGACCTAATTGCAAGAGAAGACCTAGACAAGAAAAAGCAAGAAGCAGACTTAATAATAACACACGGCGGAGTAGGCTCAATTGTAGGAGCACTAAAAATGAACAAAAAAATAATAGCCGTACCACGCCTAAAACAATACGGCGAACACGTAAACGACCACCAAAAACAAATAGTAGAAAATTTCACCAACCAAGGCTACATAATAGGCGTATTTGACTTAAACAATCTAGCCCAAGAAATCCAAAACATAAACAAATTCACCCCCAAAAAATTCATAAGCAACACCCAAAGCATAATAAATCTAGTAGAAAACTACATAGACACACATTAGCATTGCCCAAAATAAAGAAGAACCAGAATTGTCACCAATAATTCTGATTTTTCTTTATTTTTATACTACGAGAACAAATTTTCGTAAAATATTAAAAAAAGCTGTATATTATGGTATAAATAAAGCAGGAGAAGTGTAGAAAAGGTGAAAGAATGGAAAAAAATGATAAATTTAGATTTTATACAATCATATTATTTTTATTGATAATAAGTTATATATTCTGGTTTTGGCAATTTAATTTTTGCACAATAAATGCACATTTATTAAGTTCGCTAATATTAAGTATTCCTATAATATTGATAGGACTAACGTTTTATCTAACAAAGAGAGAAAAAATAAAAGACAAAAAAGGTAAAATAATTTCAATAATCTTAATAACCAATTTTCTTATATTGAGCTTTTTTGTCTCAATATTTGTTATGGTTGAGGAAGGAACTTCTCATGAAGAAAATCCACAAAAATATAAACATACTTACAATATAGCTGGATACAAAAAAATAAGGTTTCATTTTCCTACTGAAATACCACAAGACTTAATTCAAAATAATAAAGCAAAATTCTATTACCGACCACAATTCCTACAAGGAGGGTTTTGCTTCGAACTACTTATGGAAATGACAAATTCTGAAATTGATGCTTATATAGAAAAATATAAAGAACTAGCCAAAGAAAAAATAGAAGTTAATGAAAAAAATTACGCTGAGTTATACAACAAATATGGAATAGAAACCCCAGCAATATTTAAATATAAAGAAGGAAAAGATTTTTTTATTAATGGTGAAATATATCTATTTGATTACAATTCATATAAACCAAATAACTGGAACCATGGATATGTATATTATATGGCAAAAAACAATAATCAAAAAAAGCTATTGCTTGTAACAGAAGTTTGGTAAAATTTATTGCCATAAAATGGAATATGGTATAAAGATAAAATTTGATATGAATAGTGAAGAGTTAAATTGACATACATAAAATAATAAAATTCAACTATTCGGAAATATCGAACAATTGAAAAGAGGAGATGATTTTGTGGCAAATGATTTAGTAAACAAAACAGAAAAGGATTTTGAAAGTATTAAGCATATGGAGGAGAATGGTACAGAATTTTGGTATGCTAGAGAACTAATGACAATGTTGGAATATAGCAAATGGGGAAATTTTATTAAAGTAATTGACAAGGCAAAAGAATCTTGTAAAAACAGTAATATGAATGTATTGGATCATTTTGCCGATGTCGGCAAAATGATAATTGTAGCTAAAGGGGCAGAAAGAAAAATTGAAGATTATAAATTAACTAGATATGCATGTTATCTTATAGCTCAAAATGGAGATACTAGAAGAAAACAATACCAATAAATTAAGATAACAGCTCAAAACAAAAAACAGTTGCTTAGTATTGCTATCCAACTGGTAACAAATTGTTACCAACTGCTCCAGCCTCCCTTTCACAAATTACGTAAACTTTGCATAAAATATAGCATAGTTATATGAAATCAAAGGAGGCTGTGAAAAATGTTAAGTTACATAATTGAAGGAGGAAGAAAATTAGAAGGAACAATAGAAGTATCTGGTTCAAAAAATGCATCATTGCCAATTCTGGCAGCATGCATATTATCCCCAAAAACAACACTGTATAATGTACCCAAAATATACGACACAGAAAAAACATTGCAAATACTACAAATACTAAACTGCAAAATAAAAAGAGGCAAAAACAAAATCATAATAGACAGCACAAAAACCGAAGATGTGCAAATACCAGACAAACTAATGAGAGAATTAAGGTCATCTGTAATACTGGCACGGAGCACTAATATCCAGATTCAAAAAAGCGACATTTTCATACCCTGGAGGATGCGACATAGGTGCAAGACCAATAGATTTGCACTTAAATGGATTCAGAAAGCTTCGGAATAGATGTACGAGAAGAAGCGGGATATATAAAATGTAGTGCTGATAGAATAATAGGAACAGACATAAACTTAGATTTTCCAAGCGTTGGAGCAACAGAAAACATAATGCTGGCATCAGTTTTCGCAGAAGGAGAAACAATACTAACAAATGCTGCATTAGAGCCAGAAATTGTCGATTTACAAAAAATGCTAAACAAAATGGGTGCAAAAATAGAAGGAGCCGGAACAAATATAATAAAAATAAAAGGTGTAAAAAAATTAAAAGAATCCAGCCACAACATAATGCCAGACAGAATAGAAGCTGGAACAATGCTTGTGGCAACAGCTATGACTGCCGGCAAAATTGAAATAACAAATGCAAATTTAAATGATATAATACCAATTATTCACAAATTAGAAGAAATGGGTTGTAAAATAGGTACAAAAGGAGATATAATAAGTCTAATAGCTCCAAAAAAACTAAAAGCAGTAGATATAAAAACAATGCCATACCCAGGATTCCCAACAGATATGCAATCCGTATTCGGCTCTGCATTTACAATAGCAAAGGGAACATCACTTATAATAGAAAACATATTCGAAAACAGATATAAATATATAACAGAACTAAAAAGAATGGGAGCAAAAGCAACAATAGAAGGTAAAACAGCAATAATAAAAGGAACAAAAAAACTAACAGGAGCAGAAGTAAATGCCACAGATTTAAGAGGAGGGGCAGCATTAGTACTAGCAGGACTTACTGCAAAAGGAACAACAAAGGTAAATAATATAGAATATATACTAAGAGGATACGAAGACCTAGGCGGAAAGCTAAATAGCTTAGGAGCCAAAGTAGAAGAAGTAGGTGAAATAAGTGAGGAAAAAAGAAAAAAAAGCGGGTAAAAAGCCCGCTAAGAATAAAAACGTGCAAGATAGCGAAATGTTCAATTTTGATAATGAAATAGTTATAGGAGTAACCAAAATACCAGAACCTAAAAAAAGCAAAAAAATGAAAAAGAAAGAAAAACCAAAAAAGAAACCTACTCCCAAAAAAGTACAAGCTAAAAAACAGAAACAAGAAAAGCTAGAAGAAAAAATAAAAGTAAAACCAAATAAAAAAATAGACCTAAAAAAAGAAAAACGAAAAAGGCGAATAATTGTCTTTCTAAAAGGAATAGCAATAACAACAATCATAATTCGGAACTATACTTGCAATATTATTATCACCATTATTTAAAATCGAAACAATAGAAGTAACAGGAAACAACAAGATAAGCAAATCAGAAATAATAGAACTATCAAACATAAACAAAGGCGAAAACATATTTTTAATTAACAACAATAGAACAATAAACAAAATAAAACAAAGCCCATATGTAGAAAATGCAAAAGTAGAAAGACAATTCCCAGACAAAATAGTCCTAAAAATAGAAGAAAGACAAGCTACATATGCGCTTAAATATGGCGAAAAATACATATATATAAACAACCAAGGCTATATACTAGAAATAGCAGAAAACAAAGGAAATTTACCAGAAATACTATCATACAAAACTAGCCAAGACCAAATAACAGTTGGAGGAAGACTAGAAAACGAAGATTTAGAAAGCCTAGGAACAATACTAAAAATAATGGAATCTGCCAATAATCACGGAATAGGAAATTTAATAACAAGTATAGACATTGCAAATAAAAATGATATAATATTACAAATGGATAGCGAGCGGAAAAACAGCATATATAGGAAATGCATCAGACATAAACACAAGAATGTTGTACATAAAAGGAATAATAGAACAAGAAAGAGGAAACGACGGAGAAATAATAGTAAATGGAGAGCTAAACAACGAAAAAGGAGTAATATTTAGGAAAAAAGTATAACCTAAGGAGGTAAAAAATGAAAAAACATAAAATTGCACTAACACTAGGAATTGTATGCTTTTTCTTATGCATAGGAATATGTATTCAACTAAAAACAATTGCAACAATAAATACATCAATTTCAAGCAATAGTACAGAAAATCAGCTAAGAGACGAGGTGTTTAAATGGAAAGATAAATACGATTCTATATATAAAGAATTAGAAGAAGCGGAAAAAACACTAGAAACAGAGAGAAAAAAATCAACAGAAAACAGTGACGAATCTAGCCAACTAGAACAAGAACTAGCAAATGCAAAAATATTATTAGGTCAAACAGAAGTAAAAGGCAAAGGAGTAGTAATAACACTAGACGACAACAAAGCAATAACAAATATGTCATCACTTGTTGTAGATCCAAACACATTGCTAGTACATGATGGGGATTTAATCCAAGTGGTAAGTATATTAAAAAATGCCGGAGCAGAAGCAATATCAATAAATGACCAAAGAATAGTAAACACAACAGCCATAACCTGCGATGGATATGTGGTAAGAATAAACGGAGAAAAGGTAGGAGCACCATATACCATAAAAGCAATAGGCTCACCAGAATATCTAAAAGGCTCACTAGAAGTAAGCGGATATATGGAAACAATGGTAAATGACGGAGTAGTAGTAGATATAAAAAAATCAAATTCAATAACAATACCAAAATTCGAAGGTGTACTAACACACGAATACATGAAAGAAAGATAGGTGAATAAGTTTGAAGGGAAAAGGAACACTAACAATAGTATTAGCCTTAGTATGTTTCGTGCTTTCAGCAGTAATGTTTGCACAATTTAAAACAGTAGAAAAAACAGACATAACCTCAATAGAAGCAATGAAAGAATCTGAACTTAGAACAACATTATCAAACTGGAAAACAAAATATGAAGAAACAGACAAAAAATTGCAAGAAACCAAAACCAAAATAGCCGAATACAAAGAAAAAGGTGAAAACAACCAAGAAACACTAGCCTTGCTAGAACAAGAGCTAAAAGAAGCAAATTTACTACTAGGAAAAACAGAAGTAACAGGTAAAGGAGTAGTGGTAACACTATCAGACAACACAGAAAACAATATAGACATATATGATATTTTGCAATTACTAAATGAACTAAAACTAGCCGGAGCAGAGGCAATATCAATAAACGGAGTCAGAATAGTAAACTCAACAGATGTAGCATTAATAAACAATTCATACATAAAAATAGACGACAACAGACTAAATTCACCATATGTAGTAAAAGCAATAGGAGATCCAGTAAAACTAGAAAGTGGACTTATGCAAAAAGATTCTGGCTATATGGACAAAATAATAAAAGCAATGGACAAAACAGCAACAGTAGAAAGACAAGACAACATAGTAATACCAAAATATGATGGAAAAATGACAATAAAATATATAGAAACGGAGGTAGACCAATGATAGCAATTGCAATAGTAATAGGATGCGTATTAGGAGCAATAATAGGAATGTGGGTTCCTGTAATACCATACACATACACAGGATATCTAGCAATCGCCATAGTAGCTGCATTAGACTCAGTATTTGGAGGGATATCAGCTGTATTACAAGGCAAATTTGACCTAAAAATATTTGTATCAGGATTTTTCGGAAATGCCATATTATCAATACTACTTACATATTTAGGAGTAAAACTAAATGTAGACATATACTTAGCAGCAATAGTTGTATTTGTAGGAAGAATGTTCACAAATCTAGCAATTATAAGACGTCATTATTTAGAAAAATGGACAAATAAAGCAAAACAAAAATAGTATAATCCACAAAGGAGGAACAAACTGTGAAAAAAGTTTGGAAAAATCAAAAAGGAATAACGCTTGTTAGCCTAATGGTATACTTAATAGGGCTAATAGCAATAATTGGAATAGTAGCAGTACTAACCTCATTTTACAGCAAAAATGTAGCCACAATGAATGATACCAGTGAGGTAAATTCAGAGTTTAATAAATTTGATGCTAAAATGATACAGGAAACAAAAACAGCAGGAAATGAAATTGAAGAAGTATTTGGAACTACCATAAAGTTTAAAAATGGAAATACTTATACTTATTGGGATAATAGGATTTATCAAAATGCTGTGACTGTAAGTAAGTATGTGAAGGATTTTGCAGTGAATTTTTCACAGGATGGGGATAAGCAGATTTTGAGTGTTTATGTTACTTTTGGGAAAGGTAAGATAGAGGTTGCGAAGAGTGTTAGTTATGTGGTTGAGGTTGATGGTAGTGAGTTTGTTGGGGGATTGAGTAATGTGGGGGCAGTAAGCAGTCCGGGAATTACTGCTAGCGAAGTTGCAAATGATGCTAGCTATATAGGGAAGTATGTTAATTATACTGTGCCTAGTGGTGGAGATACGGATGTGAAATGGAGAATATTCTATGCAGATAGTAGTAATATATACTTAATAGCAAGTGATTACTTAAAGTATGATTATGTGCCAACTAAAACAACAAATGGAAAAGAATATACAATGAAAAAGAATAGTGATTATAAATTATCATTTGATAATATGTATAACGCATACATACACCGGTTCAGCAGATATAACAGATGCAAGAATAACAAAATGGATGAAATGGGTAGGACAATATCCAAACTCAACTAATACAAATATACGATCAGTAGCATATATGTTAGATACAGAAATATGGAAAGACAAATATCAAAATAGCTATGCCGAATATGTTCTAGGAGGACCAACCATAGAAATGTTTAATGCATCATATAAAGCAACGCATACAGAAAAGTATATAGAGGAAGAAGTAACAAATTCAACTGGATATAAAGTAAAATGGAATACAGATAGTAGTTATCGTTGTTCAATAAGTGGATTAAGTACAAGTGAATTAGAAAATTTATATGTAATAAGTGACAAGACAAATGCTTATGGATACTGGCTCGCTTCTCCGTCTGCCTACGACGGCCACTATTTGCTTGGTGTGGCCTGCGGCGGCGGTGTGGGCAACCTCGGCTATGACGACAGCCATCCGGGGCTGCGTGCGCTAGTTTGTCTAAGATCTAATGTCCAATTAGTACCAAAGGGAAATGCATATGATTTAAGTATGTAAATAACCAAAGAAAATAGAGAAAGGGAATGCATAATAGGCTTTGTGTCTGTTGGCATTTGATTTTAGGGACGGAGTTAAAAAGCATCCGTCCCTTTTAGGTGTCAGGAGTTCAGCTTCATTCACACCCGTGTGAATGAGTGCGTCGCTGGTCCGGTAAAAAGAGAAATATAAAATTTAAAAAGTCTCCGTTTTCCAAGGCGTTTGGGCGTGGCACAGAGATTGCTTTGAGAAACACACTGTTCTGGCCTGCCAAAGTAAAGTCCGTAAGGTCAAACTCGATTTTTAAATTTTATATTTCTCTTTTTACCTTAATGAATTGGGTGGCACTTTTAAATAAAACAAAACAAGATGTGTAGTGGCGGTACACATCTTGTTTATTAATGAATGTCAATGACAAAAAACATCTTTTTTTCATTCTCTACAAATTACAAAGCAATTCGTTCTAGCTCTTTTTTAGATAAACCAGTGTATTTTATAATCATATTGATATCCATGTTATCTTTTAGCATATTTCTTGCAG
>USMK01000002.1 GCA_900555835.1 uncultured Clostridium sp. | reverse complement strand
GAAATGCAAAAGACTGGGAGAATAATTATCCAAAAGAGTATTTCAATAAATTAGCATCAAGTGAAAAATTGCAAGAAGGTGATGTTTTAGTTTATGGAGGCAATTTTGGTAAAGGTTATGGGCATATAGCACTTATGGATATTAATATGAAATTTTTTGACCAAAATGGAATAAAAAAAGGAGAAGTAGCATATCAAGACGAACCATTCAAGGGATATAAATGTATATTAAGACCATTAAATCAAAAAGCATTAGGAATCATAAGAGAAGACAGAATAAGGATATCTCAAACTTATACAACACAAGTGAATTTAAAAGTAAGAGATGGAGCTGGAATCGACAAAAGATGGAAACTAAGAAGCGAACTAAGCCAAGATGGACAAAAAAATGCAAAAGATAGCATCAATGCCGTGTTAAAACAAGGTACGAAAGTAACATGTTTAGGAATGAAAGAGATAAAAAAAGATTTATGGATAAAAATTCCTAGCGGCTGGATTGCTGCTAGATATGAAGGAAAAATATATGTTAAATAAAAAAAGAAAACTAGAAATCAATTTATTTAAATTATTTTCTAGTTTTCTTTTTAGATAAGTTTACCATTATACACAAATTCACGAAAACTATTGCCATAGTATGAATCACTTAGGATTTGTGTTAATTCCCAATTATATTTGGAAATTATATGGCGAAACATCGGGAGCTTATGTTCAGATATAGAAATTAGAGGTGTTGTAGTTCCAAGATAGTTAAAAGCTAAATTCAGTAATTTTACTGAGATATACTTTTTTCTATAATTTTCTACCACATAGAAAGTACAAAGTTTTTTTTCTTGCAAATCTTTTTTCAAGAAAGCTATACCTACAACTTGATTTCTGTTCAAACATAAAATAATTTCTCCTGTACCATTTACAATCCGAGGGATTTCTTTACCCCAATACCATTTATCATAGTTAGGGTAATTTTGGCAAGAATCTGTTAGCAAATAAGCTTTTTGTGCCAAATTTTGAAATAAACTCGGTTGATTAATTAATGAAGTTAACCAAATAAAATTAAATTCCATAAAAATCAGCCTCCTGTCGAAAAGCTAATATTAAAAAATACAAAAATATTATATCATATATTGATATACACAACAATACAGAACAACTTTATTTCGGATTTGTTTTTTATTAATAAGTTATCAAAAAAGCAAATTTTACTATTTACTTATTATAATGAGTATGATATAGTAGCAGTAAGGAGGAGAAAATTATGAAGAAACAATGGATAATGTGGGTGGCAGTTGTGGTTGTTGTAATTGTAATTGCCGTGATTGGAGTGGTTGCTATTAGTGGAAAAAATGGAGGAACTACTGCAACGGAAATTAACATAAAAAAAATGTTCGATACTATTTATGCTGATTTAAAGGATCAATTGCCAGATTTAACAACACAAGAAATTGATGTTAAAGACGGTGAACAAGTTGCAGAATATACTGGACTTGTTTCAACAGAAAATGTTGAAAAGTTACTAGTTTCAGAACCTATGATAAGTTCGCAAGCATATTCAGCTGTTGCTTTAAAAGTAAAGGCAGGAGCAGATATTGAAGGTATTAAACAAGAAATGCTAGATAACTTAAATATGAACAAATGGATATGTGTTTCAGCAGAAAAATTATATATAACTAGTTATAACAACATAATATTTGCTGTAATGTCTGATGAGGATTGGGCAAAACCTGTTTATGATGGTTTTAAAAAATATGTAAACAATAAAAATGGAAAAGAGCTAGAAAAAACAGCAGAAGAAGATATTGAACTTCCAGACGAAATGTTAATAGTAGAATAATTACAGTAAAAAGCTTCTTATAAAGAAGCTTTTTTACATATAGGAGGTAAATATGCTATTTACAAGTATTAGCTTTTTGTATTATTTCTTACCAATTGTTATAATTTTATATTTTATTGTACCAAAGAAATTTAAAAACTTTATTCTTTTTTTATCTTCAATATTTTTTTACTTTTGTGGAGAACCAATATATACCTTTTTGATGATTGGTGAAATTTTTATAGCCTATGTGGGAGCTAGGTATTTAGAAAAACATAGGAAAAAGAGTATTCTTGTTTCTTTGCTTGCTATACATATAGGTGCATTGGGACTGTTTAAATATTCTGATTTTACAATAAACAATATAAATCAAATTTTTGGAAGTAAAATCCCATTATTAAAATTAGCACTACCAATAGGAATTTCGTTTTACACCTTTCAAATTATAAGTTATGTAGTTGATGTATACAGAGGAAAAGTAAAAGCGCAGAAAAGCTTTTTGAAACTAGCAACATATGTATCATTATTCCCTCAACTAATTGCAGGACCTATTGTTAGATACGAAACTATTGAGAAGGAACTAGATAATAGGACAAGCAATTTCGAAAATTTTGCATATGGTGTAAGAAGATTTGTCATAGGACTTGGAAAAAAAGTGCTAATAGCAAATATGTTAGGCGAATTATGTGATGTATTTTCTACTACAAACGAAAAAAGTGTCCTATTTTATTGGATATTTGCAATAAGCTATTCGCTTCAAATATACTTTGATTTTTCGGCATATTCAGATATGGCAATTGGTTTAGGACGTATGTTTGGATTTCACTTTTTAGAAAATTTCAATTATCCATATATTTCAAAAAGCATAACTGAATTTTGGAGAAGGTGGCATATGTCTTTAAGCTCGTGGTTTAGAGATTATGTATATATTCCACTTGGTGGAAACAGGAAGGGAACTATAATTTTAGTAAGAAATATTTTTATAGTTTGGGCTCTAACAGGAATTTGGCATGGTGCAAATTGGACTTTCGTAATATGGGGATTAATGTTTGGAATAATGCTTATAATAGAAAAATTATTTTTGACAAAACATTTAGAGAAAATGCCTTCGATTTTACAAAGGATTTATGTTTTATTTACAGTAATGATAAGTTTTATAATATTTAATGCAAATAGTATAGTGGAGGCGTGGAATAATATTATAGGACTATTTGGAGCAAATGGAGAGAGCTTAATAAATGCAAGTACAGTATATTATTTAAAAAGTTATTCGGCGGTATTAGTAATAGCGATAATTGGAAGCACACCATTACTAAAAAACATAATAGAAAAACTAAAAACAAAAACTAATGCAAATAAAATAATAAATTTGTTAGAGCCAATAGCAATGGCTTCAATATTGATTATAGTTACCGCATATTTGGTAGATAATTCATATAATCCATTTCTATATTTTAGGTTTTAAGGAGGCAATATGAACGATAAATTAAAAAATGTTGTAGTTACAATAGCATTTGTATTTATAATTGTAATTTTTTTCATAGCAAATATAATAAAAAAAGATGACACAATTTCTATTGCTGAAAGAAGAAAATTGGAACAATTTCCTCAAATTTCTGCCAAAACAGTTTTTAATGGTACTTTCTTCAATAAATTTAATAAATACACCACAGACCAATTTGTACAAAGAGAAGAATTTAGAAAGCTTAAAATAAATGCAGAATTTAATTTGCTTAGAAAAAGTGATTACAATAATCTTTATCAATATGGAGATTACATAATAAGCCAAACATATCCATTAAATGAGAAATCAGTTTTAAATATCTCCAAAAAAATAAATCAAATATACGAGCAATATTTAACTGATCAAAACAATGTATATTTTACGATAGTTCCAGATAAAAATTATTTTATAAATGATGAAAATTTAAAATTAGATTACAATAAATTAGAAACTTTATTAAACAAAAAATTATCATTTGCTAAATATATACGAATATTTGATATGTTAGAACTAGAAGATTATTATAAAACAGATACGCATTGGAAACAGGAAAAGTTATTAAAAGTAGCAAAAACTATTGCTGAGAGTATGAATGTGAATTTAGAAAACGAATATAAAGAAAAAACGATTTGCGATTTTCAAGGCACATATTCAGGACAATTGCCAATTTCTACTGCCAAAGACAAAATAAAAATATTAACAAATTCTGAGATAGAAAAAAGCAAAGTATATAATTATGAAACAAAAAAAGAAAATAAGGTATATAATATGGAAAAAATAAATTCACCAGATAAATATGATATATACTTATCTGGTGCTACACCATTACTGAAAATAGAAAATCCTGAGAATAAAACAGGCAATGAGCTTATAATATTTAGAGATTCTTATGCCAGCAGTTTAGTCCCATTATTTATACCTAAATATAGTAAAATTACTTTAATAGATACAAGATATATTTCACCAAAATTGTTACCTAATTATGTAGAGTTTAATAATCAAGATATTCTATTTATGTATAGTACGCTTGTAATAAATAATAGTTACTCATTAAAATAGCAATAAGAGATGACTTTTTGGTCACCTCTTATTGCTATTTTTGTGACAAATGTGATATAATAAAAAAACTAAGTGAGGTGAAATAAAATGGCAAAACCAACAGTAGCAATTGTAGGAAAACCAAATGTAGGTAAATCTACTTTTTTTAATTATATAGTAGGAAAAAGAATATCAATAGTAGAAGATAAACCAGGAGTAACAAGAGATAGAATATATGCAGATGCCAACTGGAGAGGACGCGATTTTACTTTAATAGATACAGGTGGAATTGAAACAGATGCAGAAGATGTAATTGGTTCTCAAATGCGTGATCAGGCAAAAATTGCTATAAATGTAGCAGATGTTATATTATTTGTAACAGATATAAAGCAAGGTGTAACGGCAGCAGATAGCGAGATAGCAATGATGCTTAAAAGATCCGGAAAACCAATCGTCTTAATTTGCAATAAGGCAGATAATTTTGTTCAAGATGCAAATGATGCATATGAATTTTACTCATTGGGCCTTGGTACACCATATCCAGTTTCTAGTACAAATGCATTAGGAATGGGAGATGTACTAGATGCAATATATGAACATTTTCCAGAAAACGACGAAGATGACAATGATAGTGAAATAATAAAAGTGGCTGTAATTGGAAAACCAAATAGTGGAAAATCTTCTTTAATCAATAAAATTCTTGGAGAAGAAAGAGTTATTGTAAGCAATATCGCTGGAACAACACGTGATGCAATAGATTCGGAATTTCAAAATGAATTTGGAAGATATGTTTTTATCGATACAGCAGGAATTAGAAGAAAAAGCAAAGTTACAGAATCTATTGAAAAATTCAGTATAATGAGAACATTACTTGCAATAGAAAGAGCAGATGTATGCTTAATGTTAATAGATGCAACAGAAGGAGTATCAGACCAAGATACAAAAATTGCAGGAGAAGCACATGAAGCTGGAAAGGGAATAATAATTGTTGTTAACAAATGGGATGCAGTTGAAAAAGATACTCATACAATAGAAGAATTTAAAAAAGATATTTATAACAAATTAGCATTTATGAGTTATGCTCCAATGATATTCATATCAGCCAAAACAGGGCAAAGAGTAAACAAATTATATGAAATGATAAATAAAGTAGCAAACCAAAATGCAATGAGAGTATCAACAGCAATGCTAAATGAAGTAATAAATGAAGCAATAGCAGTAGTTCAACCACCATCTGATAAAGGAAAAAGACTAAAAATTATGTATGCAACACAAGCAAGCACAAAACCACCAACATTTGTTATTTTTGTAAATAATAAAGAACTATTTCACTTCTCATATGAAAGATATTTAGTAAATCAGATTAGAAATAATTTTGGGCTAGAAGGAACACCAGTAAGAGTAATTGTAAGAGAAAAGGGAGAATAATTATATTTTAGGAGGAATAAAAAATGGCAACTTATATTATAGTGGCAATAATAGCATATTGCTTAGGAAGTATTAGTTTTTCAGTTATAATCAGCAAAAAAATGGCTGGATTTGATGTAAGAGAAAAAGGAAGTAAAAATGCAGGTTCTACAAATGTATTAAGAACCGTAGGAAAAAAAGCAGCTATACTTACTTTAATATGTGATATTTTAAAAGGAGTTGTAGCAATACTAATTGCAGTTTTATTAGGAAATTTAGTAGAAGGAACAGACAAAGCATTACTTGTACAAATCGCAGGTTTAATGGCAGTAATTGGTCATACTTTTCCAGTATTCTTTAAATTTAAAGGAGGAAAAGGTGTTGCAACAGCATTAGGAGTTTTATTTATAGTAAACTGGCAAATAGCTTTAATCTGCTTAGTATTTGCACTATTATTGATGGCAATTACAAGAATGGTATCAGTTGGTTCACTAGCAGCTGCAATATTATTTCCTGTATTAACAATTTTTATAAAAGACAATTATATTGTAGAAGGAAGCTATTTAGTATTTGGAATATTGATGGCTGGACTTGTAGTATTTAATCATAGAACAAACATAAAAAGATTAGCAACAGGAACAGAAAACAAACTTAGTTTCAAAAAATAAAATACATAGGAGGAAAAATCAGTGAAAAGCATTGCGATAATTGGAAGTGGAAGCTGGGGAGCAGCAATAGCTATACACTTAGCTAAAAATGGAAATAAAGTTAAATTATGGGCATTTTCAGAAGAAGATATGAACCATATAAAACAAAACCAGGAATGTAGGTTTCTGCCAGGAGTAAAAATCCCAAAAAGTGTTGAATGTACGCTAGATTATAAAGAAGCAATAGAAGGAACAGATATGATTGTACATGTAACACCTTCAAAATTTGTAAGAGAAAATGTACAAAAATATAAGGAATATGTAGGAAATAAACCTATAATAATGTGTTCAAAGGGTTTTGAATTAAGTACACTTACAACATTAGATGATGTAGTAAAAGACGAAATTCCAAATGCCAGAATTGCAGTATTATCAGGACCAAGCCATGCAGAAGAAGTTTCACTTGGAATTCCAACAGCATTAGTTATTGCCTCTGAACATAATGATGTAATAGAAATGGTAAAAGACGCATTTGCATCAAATACTTTAAGATTATATTCAGCAAATGATGTTAAAGGAGTAGAAATTGGAGGTTCACTTAAAAACATAATTGCATTTTGTGCTGGAATTTCAAAAGCACTTAATTTAGGAGATAATTCATTTGCGGCTTTAATTACAAGAGGATTAGCTGAAATTTCTAGACTTGGGGTTAAAATGGGAGGAGAAAAAGAAACCTTCTATGGACTAACTGGATTAGGAGATTTAGTGGTAACTTGTGGAAGCGAACACAGCAGAAACAGAAGAGCGGGAATGTTAATTGGTCAAGGAAAAACCTTAGAAGAAACAAAAAAAGAAGTCGGAATGACAATAGAATGTATAGACAATATTGAAGTGGCATATAAATTAGCACAAAAATATAATGTAGAAATGCCGATAGTAGAAACAGTATATAATGTATTATACAATGGATTAAACCCAAAAGAAGCAGTGAATATATTAATGACAAGAAAATTAAAACCAGAAAGGGAATAAAATGAAACTTGTAATTCAAAGAGTAGATAATGCAAAAGTAGAAGTTGAAAACAAAATGGTTGGAGGAATAAAAAAAGGCTTTTTAGTTTTACTAGGTGTTGCACCAGAAGACACAAAAGAAACAGCCGATTTCTTAGTACATAAATTAGTGAATCTAAGAGTATTTACAGACGAGAATGATAAAATGAATTTATCTGTAAAAGATATAAATGGCGAACTTTTAATAGTTTCTCAATTTACATTATATGCAAACTGCAAAAATGGCAATAGACCTAGCTTTGAACAGGCCGCCAAACCTGAGCAAGCTAACGAATTATATGAATATTTTGTAGAAAAGTGCAAAGAAGAAAATATAAATGTGCAAACGGGTGAGTTTGGAGCACATATGAAGGTATCGTTATTAAATAATGGACCTGTAACAATAATTTTAGAAAAATAATTAACTAGGGTATCTTTCATAAAGGTACCTTATTATTTTATCTGCATTGTCTTCTGTAACATTTATAAAAATCCCTTCATCTAGGCTAATCCACATATTTATTTCATATTTATCGCAATTATCTATAAAAGCCCCAATTATAGATGCAATTTCAATTGGATTATCGTAATTTTGCTCCCATTCTAATTTATTTTCTATATTGATTTTATCTTCATAATAACTTGTTAAAAATTTTTCGATTTGAGTATTATCCATACTATATAAACTTACAATTGGTTTTAACATAAAAAAACTCCTTTTTTATATTATATCTTTTTATTCTTTTACTATTCAATTAGAATAAAACATATTAAGAATGTCAATAATAAAATTAGGTGATTTTAGTGAAAAAGCAAATAATTGTTATAGTTATAATTTTAGGAATTTTAGTATTTGGACTTACAGGATGTTCAACTAACAAAGAATCAAGTCAAACGCTATCACAAAAAGTAGATAGCGAGATCTATTATATAGATACGGAACTAATAAGCACGATAAGCAAATTAAATAACATATATTTCACAAATTATATGGTTGAATCAAGAAAAGTAGACGTAACATCAGATTCGTCTGATAAAAGCTCTACAAGTTCAAAAGAAGATGCTCAAAATTCAGGACAAAGTAGTGAACAAGAAGGATCAAATAGCAGTTCGGGTAGTAATACGGAAAAGTCAAGTGCAAAACAGCAAATAGATGTAACAGAAGTAATAACCCACTCGACATTGAATACTGATTATGACGATATAAACTGGGATAAATTGTATTCTACAATTGAGACTTTCTATACATCTTGGAATACAGTAATATTGGATTTATATAAAATAAATGTAAACGGAACAGATATAACCGAATTTAGTAGTAATTTAGACCAATTGGTGATAAATCTAAAAGCCAAAGATAAACAAGCCTCAATAGATACATTGTCAACAATGTACTCATATATTCCCAAATATATTCAAGCATTTTCAGATAAAAATGAGGAAGTAGATATAGCATACACAAAGGAACATATTCTAAAAGCTTATGCAGGAGTAAGCAAAGGAGACTGGAACTTAGCCAGCCAAGAATTAGCCCTTGCCGAAGAAGTTTACTCGAATGTAATGAAAAATACTGCATTTGTAGAGAAAAAAGAATACAATGTAAATAAATCATATGTTACATTAAAAGAACTACAAACTTCAATATCAAAACAAGATATATCACTATTTTTCTTAAAATACAAAAATTTAATGCAAGAAATAGATATTTTATAAAATCTTGACAAATGTAAAATAAAAATGTAAAATAGGTAATAGAGTAAATCGAATAGTCGCGTATGTAAACTGTGAAGTTGCATATGAGGAAAGTCCGGGCTCCACAGAGCAATAATGCTGGATAACGTCCAGTAAAGGAAACTTTAAGGAAAGTGCAACAGAAAATAACCGCCTTTTATATATAAAAGGTAAGGGTGAAAAAGTGAGGTAAGAGCTCACTAATTTCTATGGTGACATAGAAGTTGTGTAAACCCCATTTGGAGCAACATCTTAAAAGAAAGATTAAGGCTGCTCGCCGACTTTCGCCAAGGTGGCACGAGATATGTAGTAATACATATCCTAGATAAATGACTATTCAAGACAGAACCCGGCTTACAGATTTACTTAAAAAATCCAGTAGCTTATGCTATTGGATTTTTTTTAGTGCATTTTATTAAAATCAATTAAAAATTACTTGATTTTCACCAGTTTTTATCATTTGACGATAAAAACTGGTGAAAATATGATATTATTAAGGATAATTTAAAAGAAATAATTACGAATGTTACAAGTATATAACATTTATATTACAAAGCCCACAAAATAAAATTTATGTGATATACTAACAAATGAAAAAATAAGATATATAAATATCAAAAGAAAAGGGGAGAAAGAAACAATGGAAAAAGAGAAAAAACAAATCAAAATAAGCTTATGGACGTTTTATGTATTAATTGCTGGGATTGTAATACTAATAGGTGCAGTTATAATAGGTGGAATGAATGTAAAGAAAAAGATGGACAGCTTGGAACAAGGAAATTTGGCAAGTCAGATAGAAAATGAGAAAAATAATGAAAAAACAGAAAATACAGATAAAGCTGAAATCGCCGGCAAAAACGATACTACGGAAAAAGAGGAAAAACTAAAAAATTTTACATTGGACGATAAGGATGTTCAAAAATGCTTGGCTTATTTAGGAATAGACTCTAGTTATGAAGTAGTCCGCCCAAATGAAAACTTATTAGGGAAACTATATTATGAAGCCCTAGAAAATCAAGGAAAAATAAACTTAAATAATATTTCTAATGATTTAATATTGAGCTTGGCTATAAATTACGGTTATGTACAATTAGCTAATGAAGATTATGAAGCTTTATATAATAAAAATTCATTTACTAAACAAGAAATAAAAAATAATATTACTAGAATTTTTGGAAAAAATATTAAATATAAAGATGCCACTTTTAATAATGGAATGGAATTTTATTCAGGATTTCCTCAATTTTTAAAAGTAATCTATCATTCAAACAATTATATTGTTGAAGAGCCTTGCTTTGAAACCGGCAGCGACCAATTTATTGAATTATTTGACCTTTACCTAGACGTAAAAAAAGCACAAAACAATATGATTATAACAATGCCTATCGCTTTTTATTCGGAGGAAGGAGAAGAAACTCGCTGTAGAATTGATTATTATTCTGATTTAGATTTATCAAAAGGTAGAACTTATAATGAGTATGGAAACTTAATCTGGAAAGATGATGATATTATCAAAAATTTAGTTGCACATAATTATTACCTCTCAGGAGTATCAGAAGAGGAAGCTCCACAAGAATTTGCTAGACTAAAACAAGAATTAGCCGTAAATGATGGACTTGGAACAATTGAAGAAAATATGGATAAATTACATAAAATAAAAATGACATTTACAAAAGATGATTCAAACGAATACCATTTTGAATCTTTTGAAATAATAGATTAAAAAACCAGAAGCACACTATGAAATATTTATAGTATGCTTCTTTTTTTATAAAAGCCTTAAATTCCTCAATTTTTCCATATCTTCTGGAATTGATGCTATGTATGAAACGATTTGTTTGGTAATTGGATGTACAAATTTAACTCTATATGCGTGCAAGGCTTGGCGAGAGATTAGCGGAGAAGGGGAGCCGTAGAGTGTATCTCCTAATATTGGATGCCCAATGAAAGATGAATGAATTCTAATTTGGTGTGTTCTACCTGTTTCTAATTTGAATTTTACTATGCAGAAATTTTGTTTATTTTCTATTAATTGGTAGTGAGTAACTGATTTTTCTCCATTTTCGTTTATACATCTTTCTATTATACTATTTTCTTTTCGTGCAATTGCTGCATTTATTGTTCCTGAAATACTGCTTAAATTTCCTTCTAAACAAGCGATGTATTCCTTTTCAAATACCCCTGATTGCATTTGCTTTATTAGGCATTCTTGTATATATTCATTTTTGGCAAATATAACAATTCCGAGAAGTATCTCTGTCAAGCCTATTTACTGGACGCATTTTTTTATAAATTTTGTTTTGATTAAAGTAATATTTAATTCCATTTGAAAGAGTATCTTCATAATGAGCTCTTGATGGATGTACAGGCATATTGGCTGATTTGTTTATTACAATATAAGCATTATCTTCATATAAAATGTTTAAGTTCATTTGAGTTGGCACAATGTTTTCAGATTCTTCTTCAAAATCTAAATCAACTAAAATAATATCACCAATGTTTAATTTATAATCTAAATATACACTTTTTTGATTAACAGTTATTAGCTCTCTTTGTTTTAGCCTTGTAAGTAATCTGCTAGAAATTTGCCATTCTTTTTTTAGCATGGTTCTTAATGTTTCATATTTATTATCTTCTACTATATATTTTAAAATCATTTTTTACCTCACTTTAATATTATATATTTTTTTGCAAAAACTTGCAATATTTAGTTGCTTTCAAAAATATATTAGTATATAATATTAGGAGTTTTACTGAGGAGAAGAAGATAAAATGAATGAAATTGTAGGAATAACAAGGAAACTAAAAATTAAAATAATAATTGGAATAGTATTGCTTTTAGGCATAGTAAGTGGACTTTTTGTAATGTATGGACCTGTACCAATATTTAGAGAATGGCTAATTACAACTGCAATGACCACAATGAACCATCAATATTTAGCAACTTGGTTTTATAGTGACGAAACTATACAAGAAGTGCTAGATAAAAATAAAGTTGTGGAAATAGCAGAAACCACAGATCCTAATTTGGTAACAATGCCAACAGTAGTTGAATTAGAAAATGAAAAAAAAGAAGAAGTTGTATACGAAAATGAATATGAAAAAGCAGTTTTAGAAAATCCAAACAATGAAGATTATAAAATAATTGAAATAAATGGAGATACATATTCTGGATATTTAGCTGTAATATATGACCCATCAAGAGTAAAAGTTGCCACAACCGAAAATATAGGCAAAGAAGGACAATTTTTGACAACTATTTCCAAGAAAAATAATGCACTTGTAGCAATAAACGGAGGAGGTTTTGACGATCCTTCTGGGAAAGGAAATGGTTCAACTCCAATTGGTACAACAATATCTAATGGTAAAATTATAACATCTTATCAATATGCTAGTTCTTCTGGTGGACTAATTGGTTTTACAAATGAAAATAAATTAGTTTTAGGAAAAATGACAGCAAAAGAAGCAATAAAAATGGGTGTTAGAGATGCAGTTACATTTGGACCATTTTTAATAGTAAATGGTAAAACATCACAAATTGTTGGAAATGGTGGTTGGGGCAATGCTCCAAGAACAGCAATTGGTCAAAGACAAGATGGAATTGTTTTATTCCTAGTATTAGATGGTAGAACATTAAAAAGACCAGGTGCAAACATGAAAGATTTAACAGAAATTATGCAAAGATATGGTGCATACAATGCTGCAAATCTAGATGGAGGAACATCTAGTGCAATGGTTGTAAATAATGAAGTAATAAATGACCCAGTTGATTCTAGTGGAAAACACAGAACCAGAGCAATTGCAACAGGATTTTTACTTCTTTCTAAATAAGATGAAACAGAATGAATACTAATAAATTCATTCTGTTTTTTGTTTTGATTTTTTCTATTTAATATAGCACTTATTTACATAATCTCATAAAATAATAATGAAGGGAGGAACTTATGCTTAAAAATAAAAATATAGGCTTTGTCCTAACAGGTTCATTTTATGTTATTAGAAAAGTGATTCCTAAAATTAAAAAATTAGTAAAATTAGGGGCAAATGTTATACCCATTATGTCCTTTAATTTATATAAATTAAATACGAAATTTGGAAAAGAATTTATTAATGAAATTGAAGAAATTACATCAAAAAAAATAATTTATAGTATAGAAGAAACTGAAAAAATAGGAAGAGAACACCTAACAGATATTATTGTAGTTGCGCCTTGTTCAGGAAACACTTTGGCAAAATTAGCCACTGGAATTTCCGATACCCCAGCCACAGTTGCTGTAAAATCGCATCTTAGAAATGAAAATAATGTGGTAATAGCTGTATCTGCAACAGACGCATTAGGAGGAAATGCAACCAATATAGGCACATTATTAAATAGAAAAAACTTTTATTTTGTTCCATTTAGGCAAGATAATCCAATAACTAAACCTCGTTCATTATCATTTGATGTAGAATATTTAATTCCTACCATAGAATATGCAATGGTATCAGAGCAAATACAACCAATTCTTTTATAAGCAAGAACATTTTTTCGCTTTTTTCCCAAAAAGTATTGACAGAAACTTTTGTTTGCTGTATAATCGTTCCATAAAGAGAAAACTTGTTCGTAAAAAGGAGAAGAAAAAAATGAGAATTACAAATATGAAAAAATTTATAAGAGGAATTGTTTTAGTGGTTATTATACCAATTGCAGTTATGGCTATATTTTCAAACAATATTGCTTTATCACATGGTGAAGTTCAATATAAAGAAAGATACATAGATGTAGGGGATACACTATGGAAAATAGCTAATTTAGAGAAAAGCGAAAATGAATATTATATGAATAAAGATGTAAGAGAAATTATAAAAGATATAAAGCAGATAAATAATTTGAATTCATCTGCTTTACAAGTAGGCCAGGAATTAGAAATTCCTACATTATAAGAAAAATCAAACAAGTGGGGGCTTGTAGAGTTTATCTTAGTTAAAAATTTTATCGCCAAGAGGATTTTTTTCAACAGCTTCACGTATTTGGCTATTATCTACGTGAGTATAAATCTCAGTCGTTGAAATACTTTCGTGTCCTAATAATTCTTGCAGAGCACGAATATCAACACCATTTTGGTACATTAAAGTAGCTGCTGTATGCCTTAATTTATGAACGGAATATTTATTTACATCTAATCCAGCCTTAGAAAGTTCTTTCTTTACAATTAACTGAACTGTTCTATTGCTTATTCTTTCTTTTCTCTCACTTAAAAATAAAGGCTTTTTGTCTTCTGAAACATTGATGTCATGTGGACGAACTGCTAAATAATTATTGATAGCAGATATACAAGCATTATTTAGATATATTGTTCTTTCTTTATTTCCTTTACCTATAACATTAAGCTTTCTTTCCTCAAAAGATATATCTTTTATATTTATACCAACTAATTCAGACAAACGAATACCGCAATTCAAGAATATGGTTATAATAGCAGAATCTCTTTCAAGATTACGCTCTTTTTCAGTTCCCGCAGTATGTGCAGCAACTAATAACTTTTCGCTTTGGTTCTCGCTTAAATATTTAGGTATTCGTTTACCTAACTTAGGAGACTCTAAGTTTTGAGCAGGATTTACATCAAGCAAATTAGTTTTTGCAGTTAGGTAATTAAACAATGCTTTTATACTAGAAACTTTACGAGCCCTTGTGGTAGCTTTGCTATTATAATTTCTAGTTAGATATCCCAAATAAGCATGTAAATCATCCAAAGTAATCTTTTTCAAATCTTCAACAGTCATATTTTTAATAATGACATTTTTCATTTCAGTTTCTTTTGTTAATTTTAAACGCATTTTCATATATTTCAAAAAATTATTTAAATCATAATTATATTCTTTTATAGTATTAGGCGATTTATTCAAAATCGTTTCAGTATAATCAATAAAAGAATTCAAAAATTCTGGGTTATTTTCAACATTCAACATAAAAATCAATCTCCTCAAACCATTCATACGCCCAAAGCCCTGATTTCAATACCTTTTCAAAGCGTAACGCGTGAGAATCGATTTTAAGCACTTTTTTTATAAAAGTAATAAAGTTTCTAAAAATTCAACTAAAAACAAGAATCATGGTTTTTAAGCAAATTTTGTAAGATTTATAGCAGAAAATAGGAATGGGAATAAATTATTCTGATTATATGATAAAGAAAATATTATTTAATAATAAAATAGCACAAGTTTTAAATATGGATATATTAGTTAGTAATCAATAATCTGTAATAAAAACACAAATCGTCTTTAATTAAAGTACTAATATAGAAACAATATTATTATATATATAAGCTAATATAGATATAAGTAAAAAAAGTATATAAGCAGTCCTATCTCACATTGCGCAAAACTTTTATTTTGCGCAATGTTGCATATATATCTTTATATAGCTTTCTATCTATCTCCCCATCACATTTAATGTGCTTATCTTCGATTTTTTATATCCTTATTATATAGATTTATTTTTGTTTAGTCAAGTGAATGCAAAAATAAAAATGGCGGCAATAGTTTAACCAAGAATACTTGACATAGAAAATCATTTCATATGTTTGTCTTTTGGGTTAGTTCTGGTGTGCTTTCGATTTTATTTGGTAAGTCTTTTGCTATAAGGATTTCTAGTTCGGTAATATTATAGTAGCTGTTTACTTTTATTCTATGTAGTGGTATTTTTACTTTTTCAAATACCCTGTTTTTAAATTCGTCTGTTTTTATTACTTTGGCTCTATTGTGAGTATAATCATCTAATTCGATACAACATACTATTCTACAATTTTTGTTATTTACAATGGTAAAATCTATACTTCTAGATTTAATTCTGTTTCTATCTCTTGAGTTATTGTTATATACGTTTATAATCCTTTCCATGTTTACTTGTGGGAATATGGAAAGGTTTAGTTTGTCAGTAACTTTCTTTAATTCTCTATAAAATTTTAATTCAGTCGGTGTCATAACGTAATTGTTGGTTACATATTTTGACAAATCCTCGTTTTTGATAAGATTGTTCTCGTTTCCTTCTAGTTCTTCTTCTGTTTGATTTTTGATAATTGGTAATACATATGGATATATAATAAGTATTACTATAATGATTATTAGTACTAATGTAAGCATCATTTTTTCTCTCTCCTTTTTTTCTATTTTTTATATAATATTTTCTATT
Source organism: uncultured Clostridium sp. (assembly GCA_900555835.1). Classification (GTDB taxonomy): domain Bacteria; phylum Bacillota; class Clostridia; order TANB77; family CAG-508; genus UMGS1864. Next base: position 75,323 of record USMK01000002.1, on the reverse strand, counting down.
ATAATCGCAATAAAAGTTGAATTTTTGCTCGGTTGTGGTATAATTACTGTATTGACTTTTTTTAATTGTGTGTTATGTTATAGTTAATTTTTTATGAGTTTTAATAAGCTTAGGATAATTTTATATATTCTGGGCTTATTTTTTTGTTTTAAAGCCTACTCTTTTTTCGGGAATGTGTACTTCGTGGTAATTGCCGAAGTATGTCTACTTGGTATTTTTTTAGTTCTAATAGCGTTTTTATGCCTAGTCCCTTTGTTGTGTATGTGTTATCATTGTTTATTATGCTTATGGTTGCTCCGGAGATATCTGCCCTTATGTAATACGCTAATATTTCGTCTGTTATTAGAATGCTTCCGTTTTCCGTCTGTTGGATGTAGATTCATTGGAGACTTGTTTTTGATGTATATTAAATCTCGTGAGTATAGTGAAAATATAAAGTCTTCCTCCCTCATTTCTGGCCATTCTTCGTAAGGTTTGCTGGAAGCACATGCTTTATTAGGAAGCTTTGGCAATACTGTATCTGAAACATATATTGGTACATAATAATATCCCTCATTTTCTACTTTGAATACATCTAACCTAATTATGCTTCCATTTGTTGCAATTGCTTGATTTTTTAATTTTATTGGTAATCTTGTTTTTGATTCTAGTTTGACTTTTTTTACTGGCAATCCTGGTGTTTTATCTTTTTTGGGTTTATAAAATTGCTTTATAAAGCTTCTAGTAGCATTTCCCCCATTTTCTTTTATTTCTTCTTTTAAGGCATTATATAAGACCTTGTCTGTATTCTTTGAATTTTTCGAAAAGTTTTCTATTTCTCCTTCTGAATTTAGTTTCAGCTTTTTTATATCTGTTCTACTTATACATTTTATTTCTTTGCCACATATTTGCATTCTTCTTATTGTTTCGTCATGAGCTTGTCCTGTAACTTTTCTTTTTGGAGCACGTGATACAAATATAGGTGGCAAATTATTCATATCTTGTTTAAAATTTTCCCAAGGAATAGGAAATTGAGAATTTTCTGTGTTTTCCCTTGAATATATAATTATTTTATTTAATAATTCTTTTGATACAGTTGCGGTTACTAGGGCATCTAATGCATGTTTTTGATTACCTATAATTATATTGTTTGATATATCTAATTTTCTATTTATATATGATGTTAAATTAGAACTAATTATCAATACTTTATTGTTATATTTAGAACACTCTACAAATTGAATATTTCTTCTAATATAATTTGTAATCCATTTAGCAATATATTGAGTGTCTTCAATGTTTCTATTTCTCCATTTTATCATTTCTTCTTTTGTAATATTTTTCTTTACAAGCCTATTTTTCTTGCTATATACTCTAATTAACATACTAATTCTGGTTTCATATTCTTCTGTATCTCTTCTCATTTTTTGAATATATTGATATGGCATAAGATCCTGTTTTTGCTTGACTTCTGATGTGAAAGTAAGAATTTTGTTTTTGTATGTATCGTCAAAACACATCCAGAAAGGGATTATATAATTGATTTGAGTTTCGCTTGAAAAAACTTGTTCTATATCAATTTTCTTACCAGAATACATACAATAATTAGTTTGTTCTTTCCATAATTTATATTTAGTAATTTCTGTTCCCGTTGGATTTTCAATGCCTTGGGCTTGAAGTTCTTCTTTTATTCTTGATGTTTTTCCTAAATTTTCTTGTTTTTGTTTTTTTATTTTTTCTCTTTCAGACTTTCCTTTACCTAATTCGTTTGAAAATTCTATATTTATTAAATCCGGCTTTCCATATTGATTTACAATTGCTTTTAAAACTTTTATTGACTGAGATATTGCCCTTCTGCAAACTGGATTTAGTATTTCACTATTGATATTGCATAAACTTGTTTCAAATGAAGGATAGGCTTGTTCTAATGCTGAATTATAGGTATATCCTTCTTCTATATATGGAGTTATTTTTTTTATTGCTTTTAATGATAAATAGGCAATTTCTATAAAAGATATTTTTAACAATTCTTGGATAGCATTTGCTGGTAGATGCAAATTACGAATTTCAAATTGTTCTAATCTACGTTCGTTGCTTTTGTATACTGTTAAAACATATGCAATTTCATCCAATTCTTCATTTGATAATCTTTCTATCAATGTATTATCGACATAGTATAGAGCTTGTTTTATTCTAAAATATGATGTGAATCCTTCTAATTTTGGCTTTCGCTCAGCTAATTTATTTATTGATTCTGAAAATTCTGAAATTGAACTGTACTCTAAATTACAAAATCTTTCATAATCTGATAATTGTAATTCTTGTCTTATATCATAATATCTTATTTGAGATTGATATTTAGCTAATTTTATTATTTTTTGTCTTTCTTCTTTTGATAATTTACGTTTTTGAGTTGTTTTATTATTTGAGGTAATTATTGTTTTTTCTATTATAATATTATTTAGTTGTTTTAAAAAATCAAAATATTCAAATGAATAGCTTGCCTTTACAGCTCTGTTTTCCTGCTTTTCAAAAATACATTTTCCTAGCATCTTATCTACTTGTGTAGTTGAATACCTTAGTCCAGGACCTTCGTCATAAGGTCTTTGAGAGTCAAAGATCTCTAAACACTTTTGAACAAAGTCATTTGTTACTAAGTCATTTAATTCCTGTTGTTTAATCAATATTCGTATTAGTTCTTCTCTTATTTGGTTTCTTAAAACTGTTGAACTATAATTCCCTGTTGTATTTCTTATTTTATAAATAATCGTACCATCTGGTAAAATCATTTTGAATTTTTTATCTTTTAAATACATTTCTGCAACAGTGCTATATCCTTTTTCTTTCATTATTTTTTGATTTTCCTTTGTTGCAGTAAGCACTTTTCCGTCTTCATCTTTGGCATAATCTTCAAGTTCAACATTTGATTTATATCCTCTTTTTTTCATAAGATTTATTAAAACTCTTGTTAAATCAGTATTGCTTATTTTTTCAGAAAGTGCTCTAACTCTTAATAAATATATATTTTCTAAATTGGTAGAGTTATATAAATTGTTTACTTCTTCTTGTGTTAACATGTTGCTATTTACAATTAGATATTTTAATCTTTCAATTCTGTGTTTACGACGTCTTATTCTTCTTCGTATGCTTCTTGTTTCTCTTGGAGCTTTTGAAAGAGAGAGTCCATCCTTTAAATTTTCAGATATTTCAAACATCCTAACACCCATATTTTCAAGTTTTATTGGTTCTCCATCTTCGTTATGTTCTATAACTGCCCAGCCGCAAGAGTTAATCCCTATATTTAAACCGATTCTGTATCTCATAATATCTCCTATCTATACGAAATATTATAACACTACACGGTTAATTTGGTCAATGAAGTAAAACGGCAAAAAGATAACAGCCCCTCGAAAAAGAGCTGTTAGAGCTTTACGGCGCATTGGCCTTATTATGCTAATTTAATTTTATATGAGTTTAATAAATAATATTATAGATTTCCTTATTTGTCAAGATTATTTATCTTCCAGCATATCTTTTATATTATCCAAAAATTCGTCATTTGTTTTAGTTGAAATCATTTCAGATATCAATTTTTCAGTCATATCTGCTACTGGCATATTGTTCATTGCTTTTCTAAGTGCATATACTGTTTCTAATTCTTTTGGTGAAAGCAATAAATCTTCCCTTCTTGTACCAGATTTGTTTATATCAATTGCAGGGAATATTCTTTTTTCTGATAATTTTCTATCAAGATGAACTTCCATATTTCCTGTTCCCTTGAATTCTTCAAATATTACATCATCCATTTTGCTTCCTGTTTCAACAAGTGCTGTTGCAAGAATTGTTAAGCTTCCGGCATCTTCTGTATTTCTTGCAGCTCCAAAGAATCTTTTTGGTTTATGTAATGAATTTGGATCTAAACCACCTGATAGTGTTCTTCCAGAAGAAGGTATTGTTAAGTTGTATGCTCTTGCAAGTCTTGTAATACTATCTAATAATATTACAACATCTTTGTGTTGTTCTGTTAATCTTTTAGCTCTTTCTAATACCATTTCTGCAACTTTTACGTGATGTTCTGGTAATTCGTCGAAAGTTGAATCTATAACTTCTCCTTTTATTGAACGTCTCATATCTGTTACTTCTTCTGGTCTTTCATCTATCAATAATACAATAAGTTCAACTTCTGGATTATTTTTTGATATACTATTTGCTATTTTTTTTAGAATTGTTGTTTTCCCTGCTTTTGGAGGTGCAACAATCATACCTCTTTGACCTTTACCAATTGGAGAGATTAAATCTACTAATCTCATTGTATATTCATTTGGTACTGTTTCTAGTTTTATTCTTTTATTTGGATAAATAGGTGTTAAATCGTCAAAAGGAATTCTTTTCATTGCATTTTCTGGCTTTTCGTCATTAACTTCACCAACAAATATCAATGCTGGAAATTTTGCATCACTAGACATTCTTGAAATTCCTTTTATTTTATCTCCGGTGCCTAATCTAAATCTTCTTATTTGCATTTGAGATATGTAAACATCCTTAGGGCTTGGCAAATAATTATGCCCTCTTAAAAAACCATATCCATCTGGCATAATTTCTAATATGCCTTCTATAATAGAATCATTTTCATTAGTTAATTTATAATCTCCATTTTCTGTAAAGCCCTGTGTTTCTTCATCTTCTTCAATTTCTTTTAATCTTTTTTCTAATTCTACTATCAATTCCTCTTTGTTAAGTTTTGATAAGTTTGTTATACCTCCCCTATCTTTTGCTAATTCTTTTAATTGTGTTAGATTTAATTTGTGTAAATCCATAATGCCCCCCTTACTAAAAATAGAAACTATATAAATTTTATATAGCTTCTTATTTATCTTGATCTATATATATTTTTTCGTTTGGTAAATACATATCTAGTTTTTCCCTAGCAATTTCTTCTACATATTCTGGTGAATTTAAATTGTCTTTTTTTGCTAGTAAACTTTCTTTATATTCAGTTTGTTCTTTTATTTGCTTTGCGTAATATTCTTGATTATTTTTGTAAGAATCTAATGTTTTTTGTTGATTAATAAAAATACCTAATATGTATATTCCAACTACGATAATAAGTAACTTTTTATAAAATTTTCTTGACTTTAAGATTTTCATATTTAACATTTATCTCCAGTATAATTTTTTATCTATACATATATTATTCTACAAAAAATACATAATTCCTTTTTTATTTTGTAGGTTTTTTTGTGCTTTTTTGTAAAATATCGCTAAAATTCTTTTTAAGATTGATAAAAATAAAACAAATTGGTCGAAATAATACTTTTTTTAGGATTTTTAATATCATTTTTAAAGGATATAATAAATAATTTACTATTTTTTGAATTATCCTTTTTAAAACATCTATAACTCCTACACTAAATTTTATAATATATTTACTTATTGTTAAAATATATAATATCGCTCCTATGATTAAGCCTGTAAATAGATATAATCTTATTTCTCCATTATTATAAGTATAAATACTGTATGCTAGTAATACGCATACTATTATCCAAAATAATATATCTTCTATATATGTAATTATATCAGCTGTTTTGAAGCTTTTTCTAAATATTCTAAATATGTCAAATATGAAAGAAATAAGAATTCCATTAAAAATAAAAATAAGAAAAACATATGCTTGTGACATTGCTAGATTATTCAAAATAAATCTCCTTTATTTAAATATTTTACCTAAAAATGAGCCCGAACTTTTTTCTGCACTTTTATCTGAATAACCAAGATTGGAAATATCTCCTTCAACTATTACCTCTGATGTATCTATACTTAATTTGTTTATTCGTAAATTTTCACCTTTTACAGTAAGCAACCCTAAATCTGTTTCTAATATTACAATTTGATCATCAAAGCTAAGTACATCTAAAACTCCTGAAATGCTTAACTTTGCTCTATTTTCTAATATTATATTTTGTATTATACTGCTATTTATAGCCTTTCTTTCTTCTATATTCATTTTATCACTCCTTTGCTATAAATATATATATTCACACCTTGTCTATTTTAGAACTAAAAAAGCAATAGTCAGAGGCACTCCTTATCTCTGACTATTACTTTTCTAATTCATTTTTTCTTTCATTTTTACTAATATATTTAAAGCATCAATTGGAGTTAATTCATTTAAGTTTATTTTGTCTAATTCATACGCAATATCTGCCAATTTGTAATTATACATATCTAATTGACCTTGAACAACTTTTTTGCTTTCTTTTGCTTCTGAATTTATTTTTACTTTTTTCTCTAAGGTTTTTAGGATTTCATTTGAGCGTTTTATTATTGGTTGTGGGACTCCTGCTAGTTTTGCTACATGAATTCCATAACTTTCGTCTGTTCCACCTTTTACAATTTTTCTTAGGAAAATTACATTCTCTCCTTTTTCTTTTACTGCAACAGAATAATTCTTTACACCTTCAATTTTTTCTTCTAATTCTGTTAATTCATGATAATGTGTTGCAAATAGTGTTTTACAGCCAATTTTTTCAGTATTTGAAATATATTCAACAACTGCCCAAGCAATTGCTAATCCATCATATGTTGATGTTCCTCTTCCTATTTCGTCTAATATTACTAAGCTATTTCTTGTAGCATTTTTCAAAATTGTTGCAACTTCGCTCATTTCGACCATAAATGTACTTTGTCCCATACTTAAATCATCTGATGCACCAACTCTTGTAAATACTTTGTCTACTATTCCTATTTTAGCATATGATGCAGGAACAAAGCAACCAATTTGTGCCATTATTGTAATTAGTGCAACTTGTCTCATATATGTTGATTTACCCGCCATATTTGGACCTGTTATAATTGAAAATCTATCTGTATCTAAATTTAAGTATGTATCATTAGCTACAAACTCGTTTTTTGCTAGCATTTTTTCAATTACAGGATGTCTACCTTCCTTTATGTCCATTTCGCCACTTTCGTCCACTATTGGCATTGTATAATTTTGGTCAGCAGATACTTTTGCAAAGCTTGTTAAAACATCTAATGTCGCAATTATATTAGCTGTTTGTTGAATTCTTTCTATTTGGTTTGATATTTTATTTCTAATATCTATAAATATTTCATATTCAAGTCCTACAACTTTTTCTTGTGCTCCTAATATTTTAGATTCCAGTTCTTTTAACTCCTCTGTTATATATCTTTCTCCTGTTGTTAATGTTTGCTTTCTAATATATCTATCTGGAACTAATCCTACATTGGATTTGCTTACTTCGATATAGTATCCAAATATTTTGTTATATCCTACTTTAAGATTTTTAATTCCAGTTTCTTGTTTTTCTCTGGCTTCTAATTCAACTAACCATGTTTTACCTTCTGTTGTAGCTTTTCTGTATTGGTCTACATCTTCATTATAGCCAGTTTTTATTATTCCGCCTTCCATAATTGTAATTGGAGGATCGTCAGTTATAGAAATTTCAATTAGTTTACATACATCTTCTAATATATCTAGATTTTTATACAATGCACTAAGCATATCAGATGATGCTGTACTTAATATATTTTTTACCTCTGGTAATTGAATTAAAGATGCTTTTAATGATGTTAAATCTCTTGCATTCGCACTACCAAAAGCAATTTTTCCTATCAATCTTTCCATATCATAAACTTGTTTTAATGCTTCTTTTAAGTCATCTCTAAGCATCATATTATTTTTTAATTCTTGTACAGCATGTAATCTTTCATTTATTCTATCTACTGAAAGCAACGGATTGCTTATCCATCTTTTTAAAAGTCTACCACCCATTGATGTAGAAGTCTTATCTAATACCCAAAGTAAGGTTCCTTTTTTACTTTTATCTCTCATTTTTTCAGTAAGTTCGAGATGGCGTCTAGCATTTATATCTAGTGACATATATTTATTTATATCATATATTTTTATTGTATTTATATGTTCTAATTTTACTTTTTGAGTATTGTTCAAATACTCCATTAAAGCATTAACCGAACCTACCAATATTTTCTTTTCTTCTAATTTATCAATTGGATTTCCCTCATTGTCGCAAAATGAAAAGAAATTTTTAAGTTCACCTGCGTCTTCATTAAACAATTCGTCATCTACTGCTGAAATATAGACTTTAAATCTTTCACGTATTTGTTTAATTTCTTCTTCTACACTAAATAATACTTTATTTGTAATTATTTCAGCTGGATTATATCTTGCAATTTCGTCAAGTAATATTTGAAAATTGTTGGTTTCCTTTATTTCAGAAGAATAAAAATCTCCTGTTGTTATATCACATATTGATATCCCAAAATATAATCCTTTTTGATATATAGACATTATATAGTTGTTTTCTTTTTCATTTAACATATTAGAATCTATAACTGTTCCAGGTGTTACAACTCTTATTACATCTCTTTTTACAATTCCTTTACATTTTGCTGGATCTTCTAGTTGCTCGCAAATAGCAACTTTATATCCTTTTTCTATAAGCTTTCCAATATAGCTTTCTGCTGCGTGAAAAGGAATTCCACACATTGGTGCTCTTTCTGCAAGTCCGCAATCCTTTCCTGTTAAAGTAATTTCTAGTTCTCGTGCGGCAAGTAGTGCATCATCAAAAAACATTTCATAAAAGTCGCCTAATCTATAAAATAAAAAACAATCTCTATATTTATTTTTAGTTTCCAAATAGTGTTTCATCATAGGACTAACTACATTTATATCTACTTCATCAATTAACATTATGCTATCTCACCTTTCAAGTACCACATATGTTCTGATACTATTTTTACATTTATCATTTTTCCAATTAAACTTTCGTCTGCATCTATTATAACTACTTTATTTGTGTTTGTTCTGCCAGTTAGCATATTTTCGTTGTTTTTACTTTTTCCTTCAATAAGAATATTTTGAATAGTTCCAATATATTTTTTATTATTTTCTTGCATTTGATTTTCAACTAATTGTTTTAATCTATCAAATCTTTTATGTTTGATTTCTTCTGGCACTTGGTCTTCCATTTTTTCAGCTGGTGTTCCAACTCTTTTTGAGTATATAAACATAAATACTTGTTCAAATTGAACTTGTTTTACAACATCTAAGGTATCTTCAAAATCATCTTCTGTTTCACCTGGAAATCCTACAATGATGTCTGTTGAAATTGCTACTTCTGGAACTGATTTTTTTATTTTATTTGCAAGTTCTAAATATTGTTCTTTTGTATATTTTCTGTTCATTCTTTTTAGCACATTTGTACTTCCAGATTGAAGTGGTAAATGCAATAATCTACTTACTTTTTTACATTCTTTTATTGCTAAAATAACATCATCTGTGAAGTCCTTTGGATGAGGAGAAATAAAGCTAATTATTTCTATTCCATCTATTTTATTAACTGCTCTTAATAAATCTGCAAAATTATATATTCCATCATATCCATTTCCAACATACGAATTTACATTTTGACCTAACAAAGTAACTTCCTTGTAGCCTTCTTGCGCCAATTTCTTAATTTCTTTTAATATATCTTCTGGATTTCTATTTCTTTCTCTCCCTCTAACATATGGAACAATGCAATATGTACAAAAATTGTTACAGCCATGCATTATTGTTACTAATGCTTTATTTGAGCTTTCTCTTTTTATTGGTAATCCTTCATATACTTCTCCATCAATATCAATTACATCTATTATTTTATTTTCCTCTGTAAGCAAATTATATAAATCTTCCGGGAACTTGTGCAATGTATGTGTTCCAAATATAATATCTACATATTTATAGCTTTTTTTCAATTTTTCTATAATATGATCTTCTTGCATCATACAACCACATAAAGCAATTATTGTTCCTTTTTCTTCTTTTAGCTTTTTTACTTCTCCAAGCTTTCCAAAAAGCTTCTCCTCTGCATTTTCTCTTATACAACAGGTATTGAATATAATTAAATCAGCCTCCATAATATTTTCTGTTTTTATATAGCCCATTTCAGTTGCCATTCCACTTATTTTTTCAGAGTCATTTTCATTTAATGTACATCCCATTGTTTGAATTAAAAATTTTTTATTTTTTCCAGATATTATTTTATTTATGTTTTCTATATATTTTTTTTGTTTTTGTATTTCTTGCACTTTATATTTCCTCCTAATTAATTGCCTATTTTTGAATGGTTAAATATTCAATCGAGTAAAGGCAGACTTAAACGGTCTGCCTCTATTTAGTAATACTCTTATGCTCTTGGATGAGCTTTTTTATAAATATTTTTTAAACTTCCCTCTTGAAATTGCATATATACCTGTGTTGAAGATATGTCAGAATGACCTAGCATTGATTGTATTGCTTTTAAATCAGCACCATTTTGTAATAAATGTGTTGCAAATGAATGTCTTAAAACATGTGGTGTTATCTCCTTAGTAATATGTGCTTGTTCTTTATAAAATTTAACTATTTTCCAAAATCCCTGCCTTGTTAATCTTCTTCCATTTATATTAACAAATAAAGCTTTTTCTTTCTCATCTTTTATAAGAATTGGTCTTACATTATTTACATATTCTTTTAATGCTTTTAATGAAAGAGAGCCTATTGGAATTACTCTTTTTTTGTTTCCTGTTGTGCAAGCTGCAAATCCGTCTTCTAGATTTATATCATCTATATTTAAAGAAATTATTTCTGTAACTCTCATTCCTGTTGCATAAGCAAATTCTAGCATTGCTTTATCTCTAATACCTTTTAAATCAATATTATTAGGTTGATCTAATAATAATTCTATTTCTTTTGAAGATAATACACTTGGAGCCTTTTTTTCGATTTTAGGAGATTGAATTCCTTCTGTTGGGTCTGCTTTTATTTTTTTATTTTTTAATAAAAATTGATAAAATGATCTTATTGAAGCTAAATTACGAGATATTGTAGATGTTTTTTTATTCATATTTTGAAGCACTTGTAAGTATTCTTTAATATCGTCTTTTGTTACTTTTGTATAATTTATTTTGTTGTGTGTTAAATAATTATCATATTGTGTAATATCTCTTCTATAAGATTGTAATGTATTGTCTGACAATCTTTTATCATTTTGAAGAAATTCTAAGAATAATTTTATTTGTTTTTCCATTTTAGTTCTCCCCTATTTTAATAAAACTTTTGCATATTTAAAGGCGTATGCATAACCGAAATTTATAATTTACATAAACTATATATGTTATATCAAAATACATAAAAAAAGTAAATAGTTTTTAAGATTTTTTTGTAAAATTATATCGAATTTACGAACCAAACTATTAAGTTTGTTGAAATATAAGTTTCTACAACTGTTCCGAGTAACATAATTCCTCCAACCAGTAAAGAAAACATAATATGTCTTACTATTTCTAGTTTAATATTTTCTTGTCTTTTATCTTTCATAATCGATTTATAAAGTCTAATTCCACTAACTGCCAAGGCAAATAGACATGGAATATAAATAAGATTTTGAAATAACATTGAGGAAATTGAAAAAAGTATTCCCCTCCAAGTTCCTAATGTTATTATACTTGATGAAATAGTATAACTTAGGCAAAATCCTTTATATGCAACAATTGCATACACTACTGGAATTCCCACAACGGTTGATCCTGCAAGCCATAAAGCCAGTATTAAATATAAATTATTTAAAAAGGTTTGTAATAACAATGCTGGTCTATCAATGTTCCCACATTCTTTTAAATCACTCATAAAGTTATTTATATAATCTTGTATTTGTAAAACCTGATTTTCACTGCTATTATTTATAAATATAACTCCTATAATTATTCCAATGAAAAATACAAGTATAACAGAAAAATATTCTTTTAAATTATTTACAATATGGTTTAGTATAACATAACTAATAGTTCGTGTTTTCTTACGTGTTCTCATAAGATTTCCTCCAAAATACTTTACTTACATAATATCTATGTAATAAAATATTTTTTTAGAACTTATTTACTTTCTATTTTACCGTATACTCCTCCACCACCAGCGTGAATTTTCATTTTCCCTTCTCTGGCATTAATTATAGCATTTGCAACCTTTTCTCCAACTACACCTTCAATATCGTCTTTTGAAATTTTATGTAATATGTTCATTTCTGTTTCAAATACATTAAGTAGATTATCCAAAGTTTTCTTTCCAACACCAGGAATAAATGTAAGTGGAATTTGATACACATATTCTGGTCTATTTTCTGGGCTTTTGCTTTCTTCTTTGTCTTTTATAATTTCAATTCTATCAAAAACACCCATTGTAATATTTTTGCTATCACAAGTATCACATTTAGTTACAGGTGGTTCTCCATCAATTGTTTTGCCACATATTTCGCAATATGTTCTATGATATTTTCCAAGTTTAGGGTCTAATCCATAATTTGCTAGTATTTTTCTTCCATTTTCACCTTTTAAGGCCATTAGCAATTCTTTATAGCTAATACCTCCAAGTAGCATTTTATTGTATTCTCTTGCGATTTTAGGCAATGAATGTGCATCTGAATTTGTTATAAATGTTTTTGTTTCCAATTCAGATATTTGATCTGCTAAGTATGTATCAGAACTTAATCCTAATTCGATAGCTGGTATTAAATCATATTTTTCTTTAAAAATTCTTTTTAAACTTTTTGTACAATTTCCATAAAAACTTTTATGAGGTGTAAATGCGTGTGCTGGAATTAGTATTCCATTATAATTTCTTACAATATCAATTAAATCATATGCAGATATATCAGCTCTCTGTGAACTCAAAGTAATATTTTTTATATGATGGCTCATTTCATTCGAAAAGCCTTTTATATCATTCAATGTTGGGAAATAGCATAAATTATGTGCGCTTCCTGTTTTTCCTTCATCATTTATTTCAGAAGTTTCAATTTCACTTCCTAAAATTATACATACTTTATCTTTATATATAATTCCACCATCTTCTATTTCATAAGCATCTCCACTTTGTAGGAAATTTTCTATATCCTCTATAACATAAGGAGAAGCGCAGTCAATAATACCAACCATGTTAATTCCTTTTTTGCTAACACATTCTTCTGCAATATTAGCAAAATTTAAAGATCTTGCAGCTGTTATCTTTATTGGTTTATTGTTTTCGCTCCTCCCTATGTGGACATGCAAATCAGCAAATATTTCGTACATTTTTTCGCTCCTTATTCAAATTCGTCAAAACTACAATTTTTTTCATTTTCTATTATAGCCATTATAATTTGCACAGTTTTTTCTAAATTATTATTTTTAATTACATAATCGTAATTTCCTATTTTAGATTCTTCGTAATCAAATCTATTTAGTCTTAATTTAACTTCTTTGGCATCAGGCTTGTCTTCTCTTGCTTCTAGACGTTCTTTTAAGACTTCTTTGGGGACTTTTAAAAATATAGTTACAACTTTTATATCATCTTTAAAAATTTTAACTAAATCTTCTGTTCCATTTACATCAATATCTTTTACTATAACTTCGCCTGCTTGTATTTTATCATTTAATAACTTTTTTGAAGTTCCATAGTAGTGATTGTGGTGGACTGAATATTCATACAATTCATCTTTTTTTATCATTTCTTCGAATTGTTCTTGATTAACATAAACATATTGTTCGCCTTCTGGTCTATCTCCTGCTCTTGGTGGTCTATCAGTATAAGATGGAATAGTTGTTAAACCTTCCATTCTTCTTATAAGTTCTCTTTTTATTGTGTCTTTACCAGAGCCTGCTACTCCTGACAAAATAACTAGCATACTATTTTCACCTTACCTTCTGCAATTTCGTTTGCAGCTATTGTTACTGGTGATTTTTCATTAATTTTTATAAGTGGAGCACTTCCTGCGGCTATTTGTCTAGCTCTTTTAGCTGTGGCAATTATTAACATATATCTATTATCCACTATTTTTAATAAATCTGTAACTGTTGGTTTTACTATCATTTTTATTCCTTCTTTCTTATATATTATTGTTCAGTTTGAACATTGTTATCATCTTTTTCAAATCTTGAAGCAACAGTTTCTGGTTGAACAGCTGATAATATAATATGACCAGAGTCCATTATTATTACTGCTCTTGTTCTTCTTCCATATGTTGCATCAACAGCTGTTTTGTTGTCTTTCGCCTCTTGTACTATTCTTTTTATTGGAGCCGATTCTGGGCTTACAATCGCAATTATTCTATTTGCAGATACAATATTTCCAAATCCTATATTTATAAGTTGCATTTTTTCACTCCCTATTCTACATTTTGAATTTGTTCTCTAATATTTTCAAGTTCAGTCTTAATTTCTATAACCATTTTTGTAATTTCCAAGCAATTTGCCTTTGAAGCAATTGTATTTGTTTCTCTGTTCATTTCTTGTAGTAAAAAATCAATCTTTTTGCCCTTAGCATTTGAATCATTTATCAATTGCTTAAATTGTTCTATATGGCTATACATTCTTGTAAGTTCTTCTTCAACTGAACATTTATCTGAAAATATTACCGCTTCTTCTGCCAATCTATTTTGATCTACAATATCTGTTTTTAAGATTTCTTTAATCCTTGCTTCTAATTTTACTACATATTTCTCAACAAGTCCAGTAGATTTAGAAGAAATTATCTCTAAATTTTTAGAAATTATGTCAATTCTATTTAAAATGTCTTCACAAAGTTTATTTCCTTCTTCTAATCTCATTTTATTAAAAGCAACTAATGCTTCACAAATCTTAGGCTCAAATGCTTTCCAAATATCCGCTTCTTCCATAGGCGATTCTGATGAAAATATATCTGGAAACTTTAATATTTCCGCAACACTAATATTATCAGATAATTCATTTTCTATTGCTAGTTCTTTCAATTGTCTTATATATTCATTTGCTAAACTCTTATTAATTTTTATATTTCCGTTTTGTGTAGATATATTTGAATATGTTATACTTACATCTATTTTTCCTCTACTAACTGATTTTAATACAGTTTTCTTTATATTTTCCTCTAAATAGCTTAAATCTCTTGGTAATTTAACACAAACATCTATAAATCTATGATTTACAGCTTTAATTTCTATCAAATATTCTTTCCCTTCTAATTCTAGTTTACTACGTCCATAGCCAGTCATACTTTTTAACATTTTAAATGTCTCCTTTTTTATGTATTATATCTCTAACATCACTAATTTGTTTTTTGTGTTCTTTTTTTATTTTGTTTATCATTATAAAATTTTTTAACAAATAATAAATCAAAGCAAAAACACAGAATCCAGTAGTAATATTTTTAAATTCATTTTCTTCTATACTAATAAAACTTGTCATAAATAAAGTCATAAGAGCTAATACTAAGGCTTCTACTCCTATTAAGAATATTCCCTCATTATCTTTTTTATATCCTTGCTCAAATTTTATAATTGCAAAACATAAAAATCCTAAGCTTAATACTTTCAAATCTGTTGCAAGAGTATTTAATTCCATTTTATAAAAAGCCAATGTTATAATACCAGTATATACAAAAATAAGTCCTATAACAAGAAAATGTTTCGCATAAATTTTTCTTATTTTATTTTTTAGCTCAGGTGTTAATCTTTTATTTTTAAATAAATCTTCTTTTAATATTTTTTCTTCCACATTTAACCTCCTATATCTCCTAACTCGTACATTATTATTGAAGAAAGTACAATAGGTGCTGTTTCTGTTCTTAAAATTCTATTTCCTAATGATACAATATTTACATTTGCTTTTTCTAATAATTCTATTTCACTAATATCAATTCCACCTTCTGGGCCTATTATTAAAGCAATATTCATAATTTTATTTTTTGTTTTCTGATTTCTTAATACCTCTTTTAAGAATTTAGTATGTTCATTTTCATAGGCTACTATTATCATATCATAATCTTGAATTAAAGTAATCAATTCTTTTACAGAAATTTTGTTTGTCACTTTTGGAATTATATCTCTGCCACATTGTTTTGAAGCTACTTCTGCAATTTTTTGCCAACGAGCTATCTTTTTTGATTCATCCTTGCCATTTAATTTAACTACACATCTTCTCATATCAACAGGAACAAATTCATATGCGCCAAGTTCTGTACATTTTTGAATTATGAGTTCCATCTTTTCAGCCTTAGGCAATCCTTGAAAAATATGTAATTTTATTGGTGCTTCATTATTTTTTTCAAGTTTCTCTATTATATGGCAAGTAATTTCAGAACTATTTAAACTTGATATTTCACATATATATTTTTTAGGCATATCTGATTTTTCACATATTTCTATATGTTCCCCCTCTATACATCTTAGAACATTTTTTATATGGTTTACATCTTCACCCAAAATTATTATAGTTCCGCTTCCTTCGTCAATTTGCTTTTCCTCTACAAAAAACTTTTGCAAACCTTAATCCTTCTTTCTTCTAATTATATATCCTGATTTAGCCTCTACCGGCAATTTCATTTTTACTTTTTGGTTAGCTCTACCAGGGTTAATAAAATCTATTACTTCATCTGTTTCTACATCCCATAAGTGGTCTAATTCAAATGCAATTGGTTCTATTTGTCCAGGTAATATTATTTCTAGCGTATCTCCGACTTTAAGTCTGTTTTTTATTTCTACAATATATTTATCATTTTCTTTTTCAATAACCTTTGCCCCAAATTCATACTCTGCATTATATTGATTACCAGAATAATCTTGAAAATCTTTATTATCTCTTGAATTAAAGTAAAAAGTAGTTAATCCTCTTGTTTTTGTTTTCTCAATTTCCTTTAAGTATTTTGTATAATCATAACTATCTGGACTTTCTATATAATCGTCAATAGCATTTCTATATGCATTTATAACAGTTGCTAAATAATACTCTGTTTTAAGTCTTCCCTCTATTTTCAAGCTATCCACACCTAAATCCACTATCTCCGGAATTTCTTTAACTAGACATAAATCTTTTGAAGAGAAAATATATGTTCCTTTATCGTCATGTTCTACTGGCATTAAATTTCCAGGTTTATTTGTTTCTTCAACATATACATTATATGCCCATCTACAACTTTGAGCACAATCGCCTAAATTAGCACTACGCCCAGCTAAAAAGTCGCTTAGGAAACATCTACCTGAATACCCAAAGCAAATAGCTCCATGTATAAACATTTCTGTTTCCAAATCTTTTGGTTTATTTTTTACAATTTCTTTTATTTGATCTTTGCTAAGCTCTCTTGCTAAAATAACCCTTTTAGCTCCATTATTATACCAAAACTTGCTAGTGTGATAACTAACAATATTAGCTTGTGTACTAATATGTTTATCAACATCAGGAGCATATTCTTTTAAAATTTCTAATACTCCACCATCAGCTACAATAATGCCGTCAACTTTAAGTTCATTTAGAATTTGAGCTTGTTTTTTTACTTCTTCATATCTATCGTCCCAAGCAAAAATATTTATTGTAACATATACTTTTTTATTATGCATATGAGCATATTTGATTGTTTTAACTAAATCATCATCTTCCATTTCGGCTCTTGTTCTAAGAGAAAGAGAAGATGTTCCTGCATAAATAGCATCAGCCCCATATAAAAAAGCTGTTTTAGCCTTTTCAAAAGACCCCGCAGGCGCTAATAATTCTGGTTTATTCATCATAATCCTCCAATATTTTTTTACACAACAATTATATAATATCAACGTTCTTTTTTCAAGGGAAATAAGATAGAAAAAGTGTAATATAAAAACTTAGGCGATTTTATATTACACTTTTTTTGCTTATTTAGTTTCACAAGCAGAAATATTTAGAGGTACTTTTTTACCGAATTTTAGTTCGTTAAATTTCTTTTGAATTTCTATTATTATAATTGGGGCAATTGATATTGCAATTGTGTATAGCCATTGTATAGGTGTTAGTGGTACTAATTTGAATATTTCTGCAAGTTTTGGTATTATTACAACTCCAATTTGAAGTATTGTTCCCAATATAAAGCTTCCAATCAAGAATTTGTTTTCAAATAATCCGTGCTTTAAAAATTGATTGTTCACTTTTAATATTAAAGCAATGTACAAGTTCAAGTAATCCTAATGATACAAAAGCCATTGTTCTTCCTGTTTCTAAACTATAGAAACTATTTCCTATTGTAAAAGCAACTAAATTAAGCATTCCAATCATTGCTCCTTCAACAAAAATTTTGCCCCATAGTCCATCTGCAAATATTCCTTTTTTAGAATTTTGTGGTTTTCGATTCATAATCTCTTTATCCGGTGGTTCTAAGCCTAGTGCAATTGCTGGTAATGAGTCTGTAACAAGATTTATCCATAACAAATGTATTGCAAGAAGTGGTGATTTTAACCCTAACAATAATCCCATAAAAATAGTTACTATCTCTCCAATATTGGTAGCTATTAAAAAATGTATTGCTTTTTTCATATTATCAAAAATATTTCTTCCTTGCTTTACAGCCTCCACGATAGTAACAAAATTATCATCTGTTAAAATCATATCAGCTGCATTTTTAGCAACATCTGTTCCATTTTTTCCCATAGCAATTCCAATATCGGCATTTTTAAGAGCAGGTGCATCATTTACTCCATCACCGGTCATAGCAACAACTGCTCCTGTTTTTTGGAATGCTTTTACTATTTTTACCTTATGTTCAGGAGATACTCTTGCAAAAACACTATATTTCATAATATTTTTTTCAAAATCTTTATCAGAAATTTTGTCTAATTCAGTTCCAGTAATCGCTAAATCATTCTTACCTAAAATATTCAGCTCTTTTGCTATTGCCTTGGCTGTTGCAATATGGTCTCCTGTTATCATTACAGTTTTTATTCCTGCATTTTTGCAAGTAGACACTGCTTCTTTTACACCTTCTCTTGGAGGATCTATCATTCCTATTAGTCCTACAAAAACAAGATTATTTTCAATTGTTTCTGTTGTAATTTTACTTGGTAGATAATCTATATCTGAATAACTGACAGCTATTACTCTTAATGCTTTATCTGCCATATATTTATTTTCTTGTTCAATTCTATTTTTTACACTAAAATTCATAGTTTGAACACTATTATTCACATCATATTTTGTACATTTGCTTAGTAGTACATCTGGTGCTCCTTTTGTTATTATTCTATATTTCCCACCGGCTTTATGAATTGTAGTCATCATTTTTCTTTCAGAATCAAATGGAATTTCGGCAATTCTAGGATATTTTTTATACAGTTCCTCTTTATTTTGTCCAAAATTAATTGCCGAATTAACAATAGCCACTTCTGTTGGTTCGCCATATGCAATTCCTTCATTTATGTTGCAATCTGTGCACATAGCTCCAAGGCTTAAAATCAGCTCTTTTGATGTGGCTGTATTATTACCTGTTGCATTTTTTACATCAACAACTTTCATTTTATTTTGAGTTAAAGTTCCTGTTTTATCTGAGCATATGACACTACTGCTTCCTAGTGTTTCTACCGCTGGTAATTTTCGTATTATAGCATTCTTTTTTGCCATAGTAGTTACACCAATTGAAAGCATTATTGTTATAATTGCTGGGAGTCCCTCCGGAATTGCTGCCACAGCAAGTCCTACTGATGTCATAAACATTTGAACTATATCAATTTTCTTTATTACACCTATTGCAAAAACCAATGAACAAATAATTAAGCAAGCTATTCCTAATGTTTTACCAACTTGCGCCAATTTCTTTTGAATAGGAGTCTGAGGTGCCTCATTGTCTATAATCATATGCGCAATCTTTCCAATAGTTGTATTCATTCCAGTTTCTACAACAACAGCCTCTGCATGCCCATTTACAACAATGGTATTAGAAAATGCCATATTATTCATATCCCCAATTGGAATATTTTCAAGCAGAACCTCTTTCGAATTTTTGTTTGCCGGTTCTGTTTCCCCTGTTAGTGCTGATTCTTCTATTTTCAAATTAAAACTTGATATCAATCTGCAATCTGCCGGAACATAGTTGCCTGCTTCTAATACAACTATATCTCCTGGTACAATTTCTTTTGAAGAAACTTCTTCTATTTTCCCATTTCTTCTTACTTTTGCCATTGGAGCAGTCATATTTTTTAAAGCCTCTATTGATTTTTCTGCTTTGGTTTCTTGGATAAGTCCCATCAAAGCATTTAAAACAACTATTACAATTATTATGATAGAATCAATATAGTCATTTTCTCCTTGCATTTTTGATACTATGGCTGATACTATTGATGCAATAATGAGTATAATTATCATGAAATCATTAAACTGTTTTAAAAATCTAATTAGTATACTTTCTTTCTTTTTTTCTTTTAATACATTTTCACCGATATTTTTCTAGTCTTTTTCTTACTTCTTCGGTGCTTATCCCATATTCGTGGTTTGTTCTTAATTTTCTTATGGTTTCTTCAATCCCATATGTATGCCACATAAAATAACCTCCTTTGTAACTTTTATACTTAAAATATATGTACAGGCCATATAAATATGCTTAGAATTTTTCGACATTTTTTAACATTTTTCTAATAAACTTAATATTTATATTATGAGGTGAATTATGTTGCTTAGTTATTTTTTGCTAGCCTGCTCTGTTAGTATAGACTCTATGCGGAATTGGCATTTCATATGGTGTTGGGAAAACCTTAATTAGTTCCAAGGCTAAAATAGTTTTATTTATTATATCTTTTATTATTTCATATTTATCTATGTATATTGGTGGTTTTATAAAAAACGTCTTTTCTACAAATATAACAAATTTGGTTGGAACAGGAATTTTAGTGTGTATGGGATTTTTTATAATATGGCAAACTTTAATAAAAAACCCAGATTCATTTGACTTGGATAATTCTAAAAAGATAGATAGTTTTGAAGCTCTTTATCTAGGTATTGCAATGTCACTAGATGCATTTTGTGTTGGCATTGGAAGTAGTGTAATTGGTTTTAGTTCTATCATTTTTCCTTTATTCGTTGCTAGCTTTCAAGTGATATTCTTATCTATTGGAAAATATATTGGTAATAAATTATCTTCTTCTGCTAAAATTCCTGATAAAGTATGGAACATTATTTCTGGAATAATTTTAATACTTATTGGGATTTTTAAAATTTTAACATAAAAATAATACCGAACTGTTATATTACAATTCGGTATTATTTTTTATTGTACTTCTGACGGATATAATTTCATTTTTACTAATAATTTATAAATTAGCTCTCCTTTTGGTAATCTATATATTTCTTCTTTGTCTAATATTTTCATAATAGCTACTGCTAGTGCATAAATTGGAACTGCTAGTATTATTGCAACTATTGCAGATAGTTTCCATGATATGAATTGTACAAGTAGTAGATATGCTAAGTATGATATTAAGCACATTATTGCTGTGGCTAGAAGCGGTTTTATTAAAAATTTATTTGCGTCAAATTTTATCTTCATAGATCTTTTTAATACCGCAAATCCAATGCTAAATGATATAATATGGCAAACTATTGAACCAATAGCAACACCATTGATACCTATACTTGGTATTGGAATCAATATTAAATTTAGTATAAATTTAGCTATAACACCAAGTGCAAGTGCAGTTGCTGGTACTCTATATTTTCCTATTCCTTGTAGCACACCATTTATAGTTTGTGCCATCATCATAAGAATTATAGTTAAACTCGTAATTTGCAATAATTGCGCACCTTCTGGGGCATTTGGATATAACAGCTTTAATATTTGTTCAGCAAATACCATCATTCCAAAAGTGCAAGGCAAACCAATTAGGATGGTTGCGAGTAGCGAAAATTTCACAACCTTATTTGCATCTTCCTTCTTTTTCTGTGCCATCAATTTAGATATAGAAGGAACTAAAACAGTTGCAAATGCTATATTAAAGGAAAGTGGTAATCCTACAAGCACATCAACCTTTCCTGTGTATATACCAAACTGGAATTTTGCGATTTCATCTGACAAGAATGTTTTAAGTCCCCTTACAGCTGTAATAGAATCAATGCTTTTATTAACAGCAGACACAAGTGAACTTACGGAAATAGGAATTGATATTGCAATAATTGATTTTATTATCTCTTTTGTACTTTTTTTAGCATAACTTGGTTCTTCACAAACCTCTGGCATTTCTACTGATATATCTGATTTTTTAAATTTGTAGTATCTGTATAAATATGAAAAACTAATAAATACAGACAATGTAGTTGCTAAATTTGCACCTGCTGCCATTATCACAACATCTTGAACAAAAAACATAGATATTACTTCAACAATTATTATTGTTGATAATGTTTTAGTAACTTGTTCTAATGTTTGCGAATTTGCTGTTATTTTCATCCTTTGATGTCCATTGAAATATCCTCTTATTACAGAACCAATCGCAACAAAAAATACAGATGGAGACAAAGCCACAAGAGTAAGCTCTGCTTCTGGTATTTGTAATAACACATTTGCAATATAATGTGCGCCTAAAAACAATATTAAACTTCCTATAAATCCTACAAAAGCAAAGAAGAAAAATGCAATTTTAAAAACTCTATTTACGCCTTTCTTATCTCCTTTTGCGATTCTTTCAGATATTAATTTTGCAATAGCATTTGGCACACCAGTTGAGGAAATGGCAAGTAATAATGCATAAATTTGGTATCCACTATTATAAATAGCATTTCCAGTATCTCCAAAGCCATCTTTATTAGTCAAATACAATTTATACAGCAAGCCCAAAATTTTTATCATAACCTGTGAAACCATCAGAACTAAAATGCTTTGCATAAATGTTTCTTTTTTTATTTTTCCCATAATTCTCTCTTCTTTATTCTTCTTATAAATCTTCTTAATCTATTTGCTACATTAAATAACATATTTGTAAAAGGCTTAAACACAATATCTAACTCGTCTATATATTCTACAAAATCTGGATTAAAGCCTTTTTTAAATCTAAATACACCATATCCAGGAGCATTTTCGTCTATGTATCCAGAAGCACCACCTAAATTATAATACTCACATCCATTTTGTTTAGCATATTTTATCATTTCCCATTGAAGTAGATAATTTGGCATAACATTGCTGTGTTCTCTTAAAGAAGCTCCATACAAATACCAAGCCTTATTTCCATAAATAATTTCAAGAGTAGAAGCAATGCGTTTTCCATCAAAAACTGCGAAATATAGCTTCGCATGACCATTTTCTTTCATTATATCATACACTTTTTTATAATATGATACATCTCTAATTAAAAATTGGTCTCTTTGGCTTGTTGTTGTTAAAATATCAAAAAATTCATTGATATCTTCACTAGAACCTTCTTCAAAAGTTACTCCTTTTTTCATAGATAATCTTATATTATATCTAGTCTTTTGACTAAAAGATGCCAAAAGTTCGTCTTCTGTTTTATCTTTAATATTTAAAACCATTTCATACTTAGGTTGAATGACCTTGTTAATATCATGGTTAATATCAGATTTTAAATTAAATCCACATTCAACTACTAGCTTTTTGAATTCCTCATTAGAATTAGGAATATCAGGGTCCCATCTAAAAATAAAAGCCTTCTCCCTTTTAGCTAAACTCCTAACTTCATTAGTAAGTCTATTTAACACGTCTTTGTTGGTAATATCGCAAACAGGTCCTCTTGGGCAATACAAAATAGAGCGATTGATAACAGGGATTTTCTGAATTAAAATACTCATACTTCCCTCAATTTTTCCATTATCATCCCTGACACACAAGACCTCATTTTTCCAATTGTTCTTAATTTTTCCCCATTCCAATGACTGCAAAAAGTGGCATCTAGGGTTGTTTTTTAGAAACTCATAATATTCTTTTACTTCTGTGCTATTCATTAAATTCTCCTAACTAAAATTATTTTTTACTCAATTATTATATACATTATTTAAGTATTTGTAAAGGAAATCAGAGAAATTCTCCCACGTCAAATTATAGAGTAGTTGAATAAATAGAAATAATATAAAATTTATGTAATGACGAATGTGCCGCGGAGTAACCGTACGAAATCTTAATTAAAGATTATGAGGGAGCGAAGGCTTCGGAGAGGCTCGTAATATTTAATTTAGATTTCGTAGGGGACGCAGCAAGCCGAGGAATGAAATAAATTTTATATTATTTCTATTTATTCAACGGATTAATTTAAAATTCATTTGCACAAACGAAAAAGCATTCCAATTTTTTTCGTTTGGAATGCTTTTAGCATTATTTGGCATATTCAATTGCTCTTGTTTCTCTGATTACATTTACTTTAATTTGTCCTGGATATTCCATTTCGTTTTCTACTTTTTTGGCAACCTCTCTGGCCATTAAAACCATTTGACTGTCAGAAACTTTGTCTGGTTTTACAATAAGTCTGACTTCACGGCCTGCTTGTATAGCAAATGATTTTTCTACTCCTTCAAATGAGTCTGCAATTTCTTCTAGTTTTTCTAGTCTCTTTATGTATGTTTCTAAGGTTTCTCTTCTTGCTCCAGGTCTAGAAGCGGATATTGCATCAGCAGCTTGTACTAATACAGCTTCGATAGTTTGAGGTTCAACATCACCATGATGTGCTTCAACAGCATTTATAACCTTTTCGTTTTCTTTGAATTTTCTAAGTACATCTACACCTATTTCTACGTGTGTACCTTCCATATCGTGGTCTAGGGCTTTGCCTATATCGTGTAATAGTCCAGCTCTTCTGGCTAATCTAGAATCTGCTCCTATTTCGTCAGCCATAATTCTGGCTAGATTTGAAACTTCAATTGAATGATTTAGTACATTTTGTCCATAACTTGTTCTATATTTTAATTTTCCAATCAATTTAACTAAATCTGCTGGTAAACCATTAACACCTGTTTCAAGCATAGCTCTTTCGCCCTCTGCTTTTATGGAAGCTTCAACTTCTTCCTTGGCCTTTTCAACCATTTCTTCAATTTTAGCAGGGTGAATTCTTCCATCATCAATCAATTTTTCTAACGCTATTTTAGCAACTTCTCTTCTTAAAGGGTCAAATCCTGATAAAATAACAGCCTCTGGGGTATCGTCAATAATTAAATCAATACCAGTTAAAGTTTCCAAAGCCTTAATATTTCTACCTTCTCTACCAATTATTCTTCCCTTCATATCGTCATTTGGAAGAGCAACTACTGATACAGTTGTTTCAGATGTATGGTCAGCTGCACATTTTTGAATAGCATAACTAATTAGCTCTTTTGCAATTTTGTTAGCATCTTCCTTGGTATTAGCCTCAACTTCCCTAATAATAGCAGCTTTTTCGTCTGTCATAGTCTTTTCTAAATCTGTTAGTAATTGTTTCTTGGCTTCGTCAACAGTCAAGCCAGAAATTCTTTGTAATTCAAGATTTTGCTTATTAACTACTTCGTCTAACTCTTTCCTCTTTTCTTCATTAGCAATCACTTTTTGCTCTAATTCCTTTTCATGTCTTTCTAACATATTAGAACGTTTATCCAGCATTTCTTCTTTCTGAATAATTCTTTTTTCTTGTAATTGTACCTCGCCTCTTCTTTCTCTAATCTCCTTATCTAACTCGTTTCTAGCATTTAACATTTCTTCTTTAACTTTGAAGATTTCCTCTTTCTTTTTGTTTTCTGCCTCAATCTTTGCATTTTCCAATAATCTATTAGCTTCACTTTCAGCACTTTGTATCTTAGACTCGGCAATTTTCTTTCTAATAACAATACCAACTGGTATAAAAATTACCGCTGAGATTAAGAAGGTGATTACAATTATTAAAATATTGTCCATAATCATTACACCTCTTCTATTAAATTTTCAATGTACAGATAAATATATAATTTTTTATTATTATTTAACTTACTATATTATTTTATATGTATTATTGTAAACTGTCAAGTATATATCAAAAAATAGTTAAAGAAAATTCTGGAAATATTTTCCCAATAGTCATGCTAAGATGTGTCCCCAATGAAGCAAAATGCTTCAAAAGGAAACGTCCCCCTTTACAAGTAGACATTTTTTTGATATTATAGCTATATTCTAAAAGGAGGTGCTTGGGAAATGCCACAAGATGGTAAGAATAGTTTGCTTAATAGATATATTCTGTATTTCTTTATTTATTCATTTGCGGGCTGGTTGCTAGAAACTGTTTATGCCTATGTCGTTCTTGGGCATTTTGATAATAGAGGATTTTTAATAGGTCCAATTTGTCCTATATATGGATTTGGAATGTTAATATTAACAGTTGGACTATCAAAATATAAAGATAGCAATATAAAATTATTTCTAATCGCCTCAGTCGTTCTAACTTATTTTGAATATGTAGCAGGATTTATATTAGATGTAATATTTAATCTAAAATGGTGGGATTACTCCAATGACTTTTTAAACATAAATGGCAGAATATGCTTGCCATTTGCATTTGTTTGGGGAATAATTGCAATTATAGTAGTAAGATTCATTCACCCAATAACTCAAAAAGTCATCAACAAACTCACAACAAAAATATCTCCTTTAACCTTAGACTTAGCCGCAAAAGTAATGACAATAATCTTGATAATAGATTTCGTACTATCAAGTATTTCATATATACATTAGAAAAAGCCGAGAAAACTTGTTTTCTCTCGGCTTTAATATTACAATTAGCCTCTATCTTTCTTGTCCATCATTTTGTCTTTGTCTCTCTCTTATTTGAGCCATTATTTGTTCTCTTTTAATATTTACTTTTACAATTTCAGATGTTAATCTATCTACTTCCTCCTGATTTTTAAAAAACCTTGCATCTCCTCTTTTTTTATGTAATAAACCCAAAGTATAATTTAAATCACGCATTTGAGCTTTTTCTTCATTCGAAGCAAATGGAATATTAGGTAAAGGTCTTTGTTCACTACCCTTTTTTTCTCTCATATTTTCTCTATTTTGTGACTTTCCATCCACTTTTTCTACCTTCTCCGTTTTGCCTTTAAGCTCAACTCGTATACTTTTATTAAAAGCCTCTCTTTGATTTTGTACTGTTTCTACTTGTCGATGCGAATTAGTCTCAGGCACTTGATGTGCATCAACAGTCTTATCTCCCACTCCAAAAGCAGCAATACCAACAGACATCACACCAACCTTAGCCCAATCTTTAACCTTATCCAAAAATTTCTTATTCTCTTTCTCCATAGTAACTCCTCCCCTTCATCAGGTATTTTTCCCTCATTACCGATTTATGTATACTTAAATTATAACATCTCAACAACAATTATGTCAAATTGGTTAACATAATCATAAGCAAAGGTCATCAAAATTATAAATATAACTATTTAGATTTCGTAGGTTACGCAACAAGCCGAGGAATGAAATAAATTTGTTATATTATAGCTACTTCTTTCCACGGCTCATTTCAAACGTTTCCAAATTTTTAATTTTCCTTAAATCGGCTAACAGCCAATCCATCCCCCACATCAAGAATTTCCGTCTCCAATTCCTCATCCTCAGTAGCCTCCTTAATATACTCACGCAAATTCCTAACAGCAGTCCTCTGCTTATGCTTATTATAATCGCTCATAACATATCCCTTATACAAAATATTATCAGCCAAAATAACCCCAGTCTTTTCAGTAAGCCTTAAAGCCTCATTCAAAAAGAACGGATATTTCCCCTTAGCAGCATCAATAAAAACAACATCATACTTATCACTCAAAGTAGGCAAAATATCAACAGCATTCCCAACCATAATATTAATATTTTCTTCCATATTCATAGCTGAAATATTTTGGATAGCGACCTTTGCTCTCTCCTCATCAAGCTCAATTGTATCAACCTTAACATCTCTGCCACATGCCAAAACAAAGCAAATAGCTGAATACCCCACAGCAGTTCCAATTTCCAAAATTCTCTTTGGCTTTTGCTTCTCAAAAATCTTCTTTATAACCTCCAAAGTATCATCCATAATAATAGGAATATGATCTTCCAAAGCCTTTTGTTTTATTTCTTCAAACATATTAACTTACTCCTTCTTAAATTAAAAAATACCCAATATCCAAGAAGTAAATCTTGGTCTATTAGGTATTAGTTTATTATTTGCTTCTTGCCATTCTTTCTCTTGTTTTACTATCTAATATTTTCTTTCTTAATCTAATATTTTTAGGTGTAACTTCAACTAATTCGTCGTCAGCAATAAATTCAATTGCTTTTTCAAGTGAAAATTGGATTGGTGGTACAAGTCTTAAAGCATCATCTGAACCAGAAGCTCTTGTGTTTGTTAAATGTTTTTCTTTACATACATTTATTGCAATATCTTCTCCTCTTGAATTTAGTCCAACAATCATTCCCTCATATACTTCTGTTCCAGGTCCTATAAATAATTCTCCTCTTTCTTGTGCATTGTATAATCCGTAAGTTACAGCTGTTCCAGCCTCAAAAGCAACTAATGTTCCTCTTACTCTTGATTGAATTTCGCCTTTATATGGTTCATAGCAATCAAAAATGCTGTTCATAGTTCCATTTCCTTTTGTGTCTGTCATAAATTCTGTTCTGTAACCAATAAGTCCTCTTGCAGGTATTTTAAATTCTACCTTTGTATGTCCTTCTTCTGCTGGTTCCATATTAACCATTTCGCCTTTACGTCTTCCTAATTTCTCTATTACATTACCTATTGCATCATCTGGAACATTTACAACAAGTCTTTCAATTGGTTCACATTTTACTCCATCTATTTCTTTGAAAATAACTTTTGGTCTTGAAACTAAAAGCTCAAATCCTTCTCTTCTCATAGTTTCAATAAGTACAGATAAATGAAGTTCTCCTCTTCCTGAAACTTCAAAGCTTTCTGCTCTATCTGTTTCTTTTACTCTTAAAGAAACATTTCTTTCTAGTTCTTTAAATAATCTGTCTCTTATATGTCTTGATGTTACGAATTGTCCTTCTTTTCCAGCAAAAGGTCCATCATTTACACTAAATGTCATAGATACTGTTGGTTCGTCTATATCTACAAATGGAATTTTTTCTGGATTATTTATATCACAAATTGTATCTCCAATATTTATATCTTCAATTCCTGATAATGCAACAATGTCTCCTGCTGAAACTTGTTCTACTTCTACCTTTTTTAGCCCCATATAAGTAAATAATTTTGCCACTTTTCCGTTTACTATTTTATCTTCTTTTTTGCATACTGCAACAGGCATTCCAAGAGTTATTGTTCCTCTTTCTATTCTTCCTACTGCAATTCTTCCTAAGTAGTCATCATAGTCTATATTAGAAACTAGAAGTTGAGCAGGTCCTTCTACTTCGCAATTTGGTGCAGATATTTTTTCAATTATTGTTTCAAATATGCAATGAACATTATCAGACTCTTCGTCTAAGCTCATTTTTGCTATTCCATTTTTTGCAGATGCATATATAACTGGGAAGTCTAATTGTTCGTCATTAGCACCTAATTCTATAAATAAATCAAGAACTTGATCTACTACTTTTTCTTGGTTTGCTCCTGGTCTATCTATTTTGTTTATAACTACTATTGGTTTTAAATTTAATGATAATGCTTTTTTCAATACTTCTCTTGTTTGGGGCATAGCTCCTTCAAAAGCATCTACTAATAGTAAAACACCATCTACCATTTTTAGAACTCTTTCTACTTCTCCACCAAAATCGGCATGTCCTGGTGTATCTACTATGTTTATCTTTATGTCATTATACATAACAGATGTGTTTTTAGAAAGAATTGTAATTCCTCTTTCTTTTTCCAAATCATTTGAATCCATTACTCTTTCTCTTACTTGCTCATTCTCTCTAAATATGTGACTTTGTCTTAACAAAGCATCCACTAATGTTGTTTTTCCGTGGTCAACGTGTGCAATTATTGCTACATTTCTTATTTTTGTATTATTCATTTTATACTTCCCCTTCTTCTCATATAATTACAGAAAAATATTATATACTAAATTTTCTCATTTGTCAATCTTACTACTTCGTCCATAACTTGTTTTGTTATCATATCTAAAACTTCTTTATTCTTGGTTTGTCCAGCATATTCGGAAAAATCCATTGGCTTTCCGAAATTAAATTTTATTTTTCTAAACGGTTTAAAATTTCCTTGAATTCCCACTGGAATTATTTTTGTTTTTGTTTTTAATGCAATTAAAGCAGCTCCACTATGTAATTTTTCGCCTTTTTTCATTCCATTTCTTGTTCCCTCTGGAAATAATCCTAATAGTTTATTTTGTTTTATAGCCTTAAAAGCTAGTTTCATTGCATCAATATCGCCTTTTCCTCTTTTTATTGCAATTACATCAAAAGTATTTCCAAGCCATTTAAAAAATGCGTTTTTGAACAATTCCTCTTTTGCTATGAAAATTACTTCTCTTCTCATACTAAGTACAAGTGATGGTGCATCTAGTGCATGTACATGGTTAGCACAAATTATGTAACCACCTTCTTTTGGAATATTTTTTTCGCCTACTTTTTTAGGTCTGTAAACTATCAATACTAGAAAATGTAAAAATGCTTTTACTACTTTTCTTTTTGCTCTTTTATAAATATATTTTATTTTGTCCATTTGCTATATTTCTCCTTTTTTTTTATTACTTCTTTAACTTTTTCGGCAACTTCTTCAATGGCCAAATTACTTGTGTCTATAACTATTGCATCTTCTGCAATTTTTAATGCACCTATTTTCTTTGCTTTATCTTGCCTATCTCTCATTTTTATATTTTCTAATACTTCTTCATAGCTTGTGTTTATTCCTTTTAGCTTGTTTTCCTCAAATCTTCTTTCTGCTCTTTTTTCTACTGATGCATCTAAATATATTTTTACATTTGCATTTGGAAATACATATGTGCCAATATCTCTTCCATCCATTATTACATTTTTACCTTGTGCTAGTTTTCTTTGCAATTCTACTAATTTTAGTCTAACCTCTGGTATAGCTGATATTTGTGATACAATGGCTGTAACTTCTGCACTTCTTATTTTTTCTGATACATCTTCTCCGTCTAATAGAAAAATCTGATTTTGCCCATCCACTTTAATATCAATTGATATTTTATCCAAAAGTGCAATTATTTTTTCCTTTTCCTCTAATTTAATATTATTTTTAATTGTAGCTAATGCCACACATCTGTATGTTGCTCCTGTATCAATATTGGTTAAGTTTAATTCCTTTGCAATTATATTTGATATTGTTCCTTTGCCACTTCCCGCAGTTCCATCTATTGCGACTATAAAAGACATATAAATACCTCCTAATTATTATTTTCTTCTATTATTTGTACTCCTTTTGCCACTACATCAACTGTTCCAACGTTCATAGCTGTTAATTTTTCTATTTCCTTTTTGCATTTTGTTTTAAATTCTCTTAAACTATCAAGTACATTGTAACCATATACAATTACAACTTCCATATAGACTTCTACACCTTCATCTCCATTGTTAATTCTAGTTTTAGTAACTCTATATATCGCAGGTGTTTTATTTGCAATATGTTCGGCAATTTGCCTAAATACAGCATCAGATATTGTAAAATTACCTAGATAACTAAAAGTTGGTCTAATAATTGATTTCTCTGATATATATGGTTTATTTCCTGTCCCTTTTGATTTGAATATTTGTAATGGATCCAATAAAAATCCTGAAAAATCTTTTTTAATTTCAAAGGTCGGAACTGGTATAACATGCTTTCCTTCTGTTGTTCTAATCCTTCTTGCAGTTTCCATCTCTTCTTCTGTTGCCACTTCGTCTATATACACAAACTCGCTTATTTCTGGAAGTCCTAAATTTTCAGCTATCTTTTTAACCATATTGTCTGATGTTCCTAAAATCAAAATACTATTTGGTTTATAGTGTCTTATTGCTTTTGTTATTTCTGCCTTTTGCTCTGGTTTACTAAATAAAGCTGCTTTAACAGTTTCAATTTTGGTTGGTGCTTTTTTAGCTGATGTTCCTGCTATTACCTCATTTTCGTGAATTAAAAGTCCATCATCTATTATAAAATCTATATTTCTATCACTAGCAACCCATTGAGCTCTGTAACTTTTGCCAGTTCCAGAAGGCCCCACAAAAGCAAAAACTTTTACCTTCTTTTCATATTTCAAATTATCTATTAGCATATAAAAATGCCTCCTTTTAATTAGAATTTTCTTGTGTTAAATAATAAATATCACAAGCATTCATTCGTTCTATCCAAGTACAACTATTTAAACCTGTAACTGCTTTTAATTTATCTAAATACTCGTTATTATCAACATATTCATTTATAAAAACAATAAGTCCATTTTCTATATTTTGATTTTCTAATGCAATTTTTAAATTTTCCTCACTTGCATTTTCTGAATAAAGTACATATAATTTATCTATTTTACTAAACAAATAAACATCATCCATTATCCTATTGTGCTCTTTTTTAGATATGTAAATTGTAGGAATTGAATGATTTTGCTCTATCCATTCTACAATATTCTTTTTCTCTGTATACATATATGAAATTGGCTGTTTTTCTATAATTGGCGTAATCAGCATAACTACAAGCATAACACTTATTGTAATGCCAATTTGTTTTGCATTTAATGCTTTCTCTAATATATTTTTGAAAACATATATGCCTAATATAAATATCAAAGGACAAATTGGCATTATATATCTTATCTCAATATATGGCGAACCCATTGCAATTACTAAAAAATATACAAATGTAGGAATTACTGCAAGTATTATTTGTTCATTTTTAATTTTAAAAGTTATTTCTTTTCTTGTAATTAAAATCTTAGACAAAATAATTATAGCAAACACAATAATTATTACAGCCCCAATATAATTAAAAGCATCTCTAACGACTAAACCTAAATATCCGCCAAAGTTTTCTCCAGCTTTTTGTACATCAGATAAATTACTCAATATTCCTTGCCCTCTGTATCCCATAAAAATATGGTTAAACGAATATGGGAAAATAAGCAATGAAACAATTGCTGAAATAAGCATTGTTAGCGTATATTTCCCAGCCATTTTGTAATTTCTATCTAATAGATATTTTATCATAAATATAGCATATATTACAAATATAAAAACTAAATAATAATAATGAGTAAGTGAACCTATTACAATACAAGCTCCCATAATGGCAAGCATTCTAGCATTTATATTATATTTTTCAAAATTTATCATATGCAAATAAGTTATAATCAATATATTAAGTGCTGTCAAAGCATACATTCTAGCTAGCATAACAGTTTCCAAGGCAGACACAGTTAAACCACTAGCAAATGCAATTATCAAACCAGAAATATTATTTTTAAAAATTTTACTAGCAATTAAATATGTAAAAATAGTTATTCCAATATGTATAATAATGTTCAATGTAATCCCCGGCCACATAGAAAAATTATCTATACTAAAAGAATCTGCTATTCTAAGCAAAAAATAATAAAATGGTGGATGAACATCATTTTTCTGATTTTCATACACAGGCGACCAATCATTCTTCTCCTCATTACTTATGGTCAAATAATCCTTATAATACTCCCCATCATGCCAACTATCATAAAAATCCTCATTATCAGCAATATTAAGCTTATCATAATTAATCAGCCCATAAGAATATCCCTCATCAACATGCAAATAAGCCTTCTGAGTAGCCAATACAGCATAACAAACAGTTTGCAAAATTATAACAATTGCCAATATAATAATAATTGTTTTTCTATCCAACTCTCTATTCTTCATTTTCCTACTCCAAATTAATTCTCAAATATTTTATCACAAATTATAAATTTATTCTAGCATTTTAAGTAGAAAAACAAGGAAATTTCACAAGCTCATAAAATTGACAATTTATGTTAAATGATATATAATGAACAAGTAGAAATAATAAAGCCCTCTAAACATGAGGCAGCTTATGTGGTAGCAAAGGAGGAATTATTATGGTTGAAATTAAAAACAGGGATAAATATTCGCAACAGGTTATTGAAAATGTTGAATACATATATAATTCATATGTATTACCAGCCAAAAATAGCGGAAGCAGTAGTGTAACTATCAGTCGGAGCGCAATAATTATTCCAGAAACTATCAATTGTCTTATAGATATGGGATATCTTATTGTTGTCGTAGGCACAGAAAGAATATTTATTTTTTGGAATACCTAATATAATCCATAATACTTCAAAACGGAATACAAATGTATTCCGTTTTGGCTTTACGGGGATAAAGTCTATAAATTTTACTTTCTCTTTTTCTGCTGGTCCAAGCATTATTCCAAAACTAAAAAGAATAACGAACCTCAAAATTCGTTATTCTTTTAAAATATATAACCCTTAAATCAATTCCTTCTCCACCTCAGAAATACTAATATTTCTAACATGCTTAATCTTCTCCCATTGTAAATCTCTCTTTACTAAGCATTTAAAATTGATCAATATCCAAGATCCCATAAATATTGGGTATAATAATAATCCTTTTAACATTGGTTTGATTTTTCTTTTATCAAGTACCATTATAAGTATGGCTGTTGCTATTGGAAGTACAAATGTTGATATTAAATATCTTCCATAATTTGCCATAAGTTCAGCACCTGTCATTCCATTTGTTAAGTATAATACCATATTTACTACTAATAATAAAGTTGTAATAAGTAACATTGGTATACCTAAAATATATAAAAATCCATCAAAATTCATTAAAGATTTATGTTTCTTTATTCCTTCTGCTAGGTCTTTTGTGTAATATTTCATACATTGTAAATGTCCAACAGTCCATCTAGAACGTTGTGACCAGGATTGTTTGAAATCTACTGGTTGCTCGTCATATACTTTTGCATCTATTGCCCAACCTAGTTTTCTACCAGACGAAATATTTTGCAAAGAAAATTCTATATCTTCTGTAAGAGTTTTTGTTTGCCATCCATTAGGTTTTATTACATCAAATTTAACCATAAATCCTGTACCATTTATAAGTGGAGAAAGTCCTAAATTGTATCTTGCTAAATGATAAAACCTATTCATTGTCCAATAGAATATTGCATATCCTGCTGATACCCAGCTATCTGTTGGATTTTTAATGTCTCTATATCCTTGTACTATTTCTTCACCTTGGCATAATTTTTTATTCATGTTTGTTATAAAATCTGGCATTACAATATTATCTGAATCAAATACACAGAAAGCATCATAATCTGCATTTTCTTCTATTTTTTGTTTTAAGAACCATTGCATTGCATATCCTTTTGTTTTCTTTGTTTCGTCAAATCTTTCATATACAATTGCTCCTGCATCTCTTGCTACCTTTGCTGTATTATCTGTACAATTATCTGCAATTACATATATATCTAGTAATTCCTTTGGATAGTCTTGTTTTTTCAAACTTTCTATTAAATTTGCAACAACCATTTCCTCATTATGAGCAGGAACGATTGCCATAAATTTGTGTTTTTTATTTGTTAATAATGGCTTATCTTTTAACTTTACAAGCGAACACATACTAACCACGATTTGATATAGCCAGAATATGGTTATTATCCATATTAATGCTTGTTGAAGTATATATAAATATTTCATTTTAACCTCTTTTCTTTCTATTTATTTTATTACATCACTTAATATTATATTCCATATTTTATAAAAATTCAACACCTTAGCGAATTTTTTAGTAAAATTTGTCCAAGGTGTAAAAAATTTTTTTCTATTCTTTCTCTGCTTTTGTTTCTTCAAGGTCTTTTCTTGTTAAATTTACTCTGCCTTGATGGTCAATTTCATATACTTTTACTGTAATTTTGTCTCCTACTTTTAGTACATCTTCAACTTTTTCTACTCTTTCTTTTGAAATTTTAGAGATATGAAGTAATCCTTCTTTTCCTCCTCCAATGTCTACAAATGCACCGAAATTCATTATTCTTGTTACAGTTCCTAGATATATTCCACCAACTTCTATATCTCTTGCTATTCCATCTATTATTTCTTGTGCTTTTTTTGCATTTTCAGATTCTTGTGCATAAATAAAGACTGTTCCATCTTCTTCTATATCTATCTTTACTCCTGTTTCAGCAATTATTTTATTTATTGTTTTTCCTCCTGAGCCTATAACATCTTTTATTTTTTCAGGGTTTATTTTAAAATTTATAATTTTAGGAGCATATCTAGAAATATTACTTCTTGGTTCGGCTATTTGTTTTAGCATTACTTCGTCTAATATATAGTTTCTTGCTTTATGAGTTCTTGCAAATG
Organism: uncultured Clostridium sp.; assembly: GCA_900555835.1. Classification (GTDB taxonomy): domain Bacteria; phylum Bacillota; class Clostridia; order TANB77; family CAG-508; genus UMGS1864. The sequence goes on along the minus strand of USMK01000002.1, from coordinate 39,269 downwards.
CTTCTTCTATTATTTCATAAGATAATCCTTCTACTTTTATATCAACTTGAATTGCTGTAATTCCGTTTTTTGTTCCAGCAACTTTAAAATCCATATCTCCAAAGAAATCTTCTAGCCCTTGAATGTCTGTTAACATAATATATTTATTTGAATCTTCTGGGTCTGTTACTAATCCAGTAGAAATTCCTGCAACTGGTGCTTTTAATGGAACTCCTGCGTCCATAAGTGCTAATGTACTTCCACAAACACTAGCTTGTGATGTAGAACCATTTGAGCTTAAAACTTCCGAAACAACTCTTATTGCATAAGGGAATTCTTCTACTGATGGTATTACTGGTTCTAAGGCTTTTTCAGCCAAAGCTCCATGTCCTATTTCTCTTCTCCCTGGACTTTTTGAAGATTTTGCTTCTCCTGTGCTGTATCCTGGGAAGTTATAATGGTGAATATATCTTTTTTCTGTTTCATTGTCTAATCCATCAAGCATTTGAGCTTCACTTGTCATTCCTAGTGTTGCAATAGATAATACTTGTGTTTGACCTCTTGTAAATAAAGCACTTCCATGTGTACGAGGTAATACTCCAACTTCACAAGATAATGGTCTTATTTCGTCTATTTCTCTTCCATCTGGTCTTTTATGCTCTTTGTATATCATTTCTCTTACGCATTTTTTCTCTAATTTATAAATAGAGTCTATAATATCTGTTTTCTTTTCTTCTAGCTCTTCTTCACTTAATTTTTCTGTAAAATATGCCATTACATCTTCTGTAAATTTTTGCATATTTTCATCTCTTTCTTGTTTTTCAGTAGCTTGTACATCTATATACATTCTACTTTTAAATTTTTCCTCTATTTCATTATATATTCCTTCGTCAACCGAAAAAGATTTGTATTCAAATTTTTCTTTTCCAATTTCTGCTTTCATTGTAGAAATAAATTCACATATTTTTTTAATTTCAACATGAGCCATTTTTATAGCTTCTAGCATTACATCATCAGATATTTCGTCAGCTCCTGCTTCTATCATGGCAATCTTGTCCATTGTTCCTGCAACAGTTAGACGTAATTTGCTATTTTTTCTTTGTTCTTCTGTTGGATTTATTACTATTTTTCCATCAACATATCCAACATTTACAGAACCTGTTGGTCCACCAAATGGAATATCTGAAATGCTAAGTGCAGCAGAAGAACCGATCATTGCACATATTTCTGGTGAATGATCTTGGTCAACAGATAAAACAAGTGCTGATACGCAAACATCATTTCTAAAATCTTTTGGGAATAAAGGTCTAATTGGTCTATCAATAACTCTTGACGTTAAAATAGCCTTTTCACTTGGTTTTCCCTCTCTTTTTTGGAAACTTCCTGGTATTTTTCCAACTGCATACATTCTTTCTTCATAATCTACTGATAATGGGAAGAAATCAATCCCATCTCTTGGTTCTTTTGAAGCTGTTACATTTACCAAAACAGCTGTATCTCCATATTTTACTAAGCAACTTCCATTAGCAAGTCCTGCCATTTTTCCTGTTTCAATTGTTAGTGGTCTTCCAGCTAACTCCATAGTATACGATTTAAACATATTTACCTCCAAATAATTTAATATTTATACATTTAGTTTTGGCCTCAGTAACCTCTACTAAATACTTTACTAAAAAATACTTAGTGCAAGCTACTTAAATCCATAAACTAAATGTTTTATAGAATTTCGAACAGGACAGAGCTAAAAAGCGTCTGTCCTGTTACAAAATTTATTTTCTTAAAGATAATTTTTGAGCTATTGTTCTGTATCTTTCGATGTCTTTTTTTGCTAAGTAGTTTAGTAAGTTTCTTCTTTTACCAACCATTTTTAAAAGACCTCTTCTAGAATGATTATCTTTTTTATGAACTTTTAAGTGTTCTGTTAATTCATTGATTCTTTCTGTTAAAAGAGCGATTTGAACTTCTGGTGATCCAGTATCGTTTTCTTCTCTTTTATAAGTATTGATAATTTCTTGCTTTCTTTCCTTTGTCATTTTGTAGTACACCTCCTATTTTTATAATATGCCATAAACCTAGTACAAGTTGTGTAATTATTCCTTGAACCAAGTATGTGGTATGCCTATTCGGCTTTTTTTGCTACTACTTCTTTGCCATCGTAATATCCGCAATTAGGACAAACTCTGTGTTGTAACACTGGTTCGTGGCAATGTTTGCAAGTAGCTAAATTTTGATTTTCTAATTTCCAAGTAGATCTTTTTGCTCCTGTTCTAGCCTTTGACCATCTTCTTTTTGGTTGTGCCATTTAAATTCCCCCCTCGCCATCTAGTCTTATTCTATATGTAAATAATCATACTTACTCCGTAAACTATTTAAAAGTATACAAGTTTTTTCAAAATTTGTCAAGTGTAATCAGAGGTTTTTGAAGAATATTTTTATTCTTTTTTCTCTAAAACATCTTTTAATTTTTGAAGTCCAAATATTATAGCTCCACCTATTGCAAAGAAAATAATACTAAATGTTCCTATACTCATTGGGTCTTGTGGAACTTCTAATGTTGTTGGTCCCATTACAATTGCATATAGTGAGCCAATCATAAGACCAATAATTAGATAAATTGTTTGTGGTCTAAATTTTTCTAATGCCATTTTTATCAATTTTATTACTAATAAAATCCCTGTAATTACTCCTAGTCCAAATATAATTAAAACTGGTAAATAGTTTAAATTCAAATGCAAAAATTCTTTTATTGCATTTATTATTGGTATGTATAGTCCAAATATTAAAAGTAATGTAGAACCAGATATACCTGGCAATACCATTGCAGATATTGCTATCATAGCACATACAAAAATATATACTATAAGTCCAAAATTCAAGCTATTTACATCAACACTTGTCCCAGAGCCAGAAATTGGATTAAAGTATGTAATGGCTGCAACTATTGCAATTCCAATAACAGTAAATATTAGGTATTTGTATTTTCCTACCAAGCTTTCCTTTTCTTCTTTAATAATTACTGGTATAGCAAATATTATAAAGCCCAAAAATAAAGAACTAACTGCATATATATGACTTTCGAATGTAGAAGATAAAAATAATACTGCAAGAATCATTCCAACTGCCCAGCCAGCTAATAATTTAGCTAAAAATTTTATAGCATCTATTCTTTCTTCTTTACTTCCAGATATTACATTATTTAATGAATTTATAAATTTATCATAAAATCCAAGAATAAAAGCCACAGTTCCACCAGAAACTCCTGGCACACTATCTGCCAAAGCCATACAAAAACCTCTAAACGAATCAATCAAGTTTTTCATATATACCCTCCTAAAAATTTTCTTGAATTATTATACTATATAAATTATTTTTTGTATATGATATTGGAAGAATTTTTTCATTCGAGCAATCATATTATTTATAAAAATATCTATTTTAGGAGGAATAAAATGTTTAGTAAAAAGATAAATTTAGTTCTGGCTATGTTTGTTGTTTCTTTGTTGATTTTCCAGCCTTTTTCTATTGCTGCTAGTGATTATATTTGGTCTGACGATAGTGTTATGGCAAGTACCACGGAAAGTGTTGATTTAAAGTTGGAATCTGGTGCAGCTATTTTGATTGACCAAAAAAGTGGCGAAGTTTTATATGAATATAACGCTCACGAACAGTTAAGACCTGCAAGTGTAACAAAGGTTATGACAATTTTACTTATAATGGAAGCATTGGATTCTGGCAGGTTATCATTAGAAGATAAAATTCCTTGTAGCGAGAATGCAGCCGCAATGGGTGGTTCCCAGATTTGGTTAGATGTGCGTGAAGAACTTACTGTAAACGAAATGCTAAAAGCAATTTGCGTGGTATCTGCAAATGACTGTACAATGGCTATGGCAGAATACCTTGCCGGAAACGAGTCTGCATTTGTTGATCAAATGAACGCAAAAGCTAAAAGCCTTGGTATGAATGATACCTGTTTTAAAAACTGTCATGGGATTGACGAAGATGGCCATGTTACATCAGCATATGACATAAGCTTGATGTCTCGCGAACTTTTGAATAATCACCCAAGCATAACAAATTACACTACAATATGGATGGATAGTTTAAGAGACGGTAAATCTTCTTTGGTAAATACCAACAAATTATTAAGAACATATACTGGTGCAACAGGATTAAAAACAGGTTCGACCTCACTTGCACTATATAATTTATCAGCAAGCGCAACCAGAGGTGATTTATCACTAATTGGAGTTATTATGAAAGCACCTACAAGTGCAATAAGATTCAAAGAAGCGCAAAAGCTTTTGGATTACGGATTTTCCAACTTTTCTTATACAAATCTAGGAAACAAAGGAGATGTTGTAAGTGAAGTGACTGTAAATAAAGGGATTGAAAAAACAGTTAATCTAGTTTTAGAAAAAGATGTTCGGCAGACTGATAAAAAAAGGAACTGGCAAAGATGTATCACAAGAAATAACAATATCAGAAAACATTTCTGCTCCAATATCACAAGGTGATGTTTTAGGAGAAGCCACATTCACATTTCCAGACAGCAGTTCGATTAAAGTAAATCTTGTTGCAGAAAAAAGTATAGAGAAAATTGCATTTTGGAATATGACTACATATGTATATAATTTATGGTTTAATTTATTTAGATAAATTTTTATAAAATCCAAGTGCTAATGAACTTAAATTTATTAGCACTTGGATTATCTTACTTATACATTTCCTGATTGCGATGTGCAGTTTCCTGAATTTGTCCTTCATATCCATTCAATGCTGCAAATGGTGCAAACTGTGCTGACCTCTGATATAAGCTCATTTTTTGGTGTTTTGATTCTGGCCTTGATAAATTTATAATATCGTCATATTTTCCCATTATCCTTTATGACCTCCTACCTGTTCATTTCTTTCTCTCATTGTTCCGCCTTCTTCAAAATTCATTCCTTTTAAAACCGCATTTTTTCCATATTTTTTCTTTATATCCAATATTGATTTTTGAAGTTCTTTTTCTTTTTGTTCTTTTCTAGCTTTGCGCTCTTTTTCTGCATAATTTACAAATAAATTTATTTGTTCAAAATCATTCTCGTTTTGCACCTGTTCCTCATTCACCACATTATTGGCAGTCACAGTAATCCTTCTTGTAAGCAGTTTTTTATCAATTATTCTATCATATAGTTTTGTTACAGCTTCTATTATTATTTTAGTTGAAGATGTCTTATGATCTAAATTTTCAGTACCATGTGCATGTTTAGGCACACTTCTGCCATATCTATCAATTGTAGTTTCTCCTGAATATAGAATGTTTTTATTTTTTAGATTGTCTACATCGTATCCAATATCTAGTACCAATTGATCCGTTACTAGCTGTTTATCCACTAATTCTAATGTGAGAACCTCTGTCATTTCTTTTACAATCAGCTTGGTTTTTTCATAATCATATGGACAATGTAACACTTGGCCAGAGCTTATGCTATTTGTAGCTGGGACATATGATTTTATGCTTTTCATAGTACAAGGTTCATATCCCCACGCATGGTCAATTAACAATTCTGCATTTATTCCAAACAGCTTGAATAACTTATCTTCATTGTAAATAGAACACTTTGCTACATCTCCCATAGTATACATACCATTTTTCTCTAATTTTTTTGAAATTCCTTTTCCAACTCTCCAAAAATCGGTGATTGGTTTGTGTTCCCATAATTGATGTTTATACATATCTTCATCCAAGCAAGCAATTCTTACTCCATATTTATTTGCGGTAGCATGTTTTGCAACAATATCCATAGCAACTTTTGCCAAGTACAAATTTGTTCCAACTCCACAAGTTCCTGTAATTCCGGTTCTTTGATAAACTTCTTGAATAATTTTAGTTGCAAGTTTGCTTGCCTTCATTTTGTATTTTTTTAAATAATGTGTAACATCAATAAACACTTCGTCAATTGAGTACACATAAATATCTTCTGGTGAAAAATATTCTAAATATATATTATATATATCTGTACTATATTTCATATATTTGTTCATTTGAGGTACAGCTATAATATAATCCAATTCGTATTCTGGATGTTTTTTTAGTTCTGTATCTTCAAATGATTTTCCATTAAAAATACGCCCTGGTGCCTTAAATTTTCTATTAGTATTTACTTCCTTCACCTTCTGTATAACCTCAAATAATCTTGTTCTTCCAGGTATTCCATACTGTTTTAAAGATGGACTAACAGCAAGGCAAATCGTCTTTTCTGTTCTGCTACTATCTGCAACCACCAAATTTGTTGTTAAAGGATTTAGCCCTCGTTCCCTACACTCTACCGAAGCATAAAAGCTTTTCAAATCAATCGCCACAAATATACTCTGTTCTTGCATACTCCACCTCCTATGAAGATTTCATAAGTATTATATCATTTTGTTCTATATTTGTAAACAGTTGTTTGCTTAATGAGTGGCATATTTTGTTTAAAATACTTATTACAAAATACAAAAATAGCAGTATATCTGCTATTTTTGTATCCTCTTTCTATCTTCATCCAAAGCATGATAAATTTTCTCTATATTTTTTATGCAAAGCATCATGTGTTTTGTTAAATATGGGGTATCTTCTGTTATTTGGCGTGGTGGCCTTTTGTCTAATTTCTTGGCCTTTTTGCTGTCGTTATAGATGCTTTCCCAGTTGTTTTGGGTTATGTTTAATATGTAGTCCATTTCTTCTATGTATTTTAGATATTCTTTGCTGTGTTCTATTTCGTCTTTGTCTTTTGTTTTGAATATATTTATTAGCTGTTCACTACTTAATATAAAATTTCTATGATATTGTATTACTGATTTGGCTAAATATGGGTCTGTGTAGTATTTTTGTTCTTTTTCGTGTTTTATTATCAAGCTTTCTAATAAGCAAGATTCTAAAAGTAGTTCACTAATATAATTAAACTTAGCATTTTTTGTATTGATAGCTCTTTTTAGTTCTTTTAGTATGCTTCTGTCTACTCTTAGCATATGATTTACTTTGTTTATTAATCCATGCAAATTATCTGTATATAGTACAAATTTATCTATAAACCATGCGATAAGTGCTGCAAATAATACAAGGATAATTCTTACAATCATTACTTCCAATTTTCCATAAATCGGATATGACATAACAAGCACCAACTGTCCACCTATAACGGCTTTTGCAATATCATTTTTTACTGAAAACATTATCGCATATGCAATAATCATAAATATTAGTGTTGCAGATTGTGGTACATATTGGAAAATTAGTGTAAATACAAATGTACCAATTACACTTCCTATTATATAGTTTTTCATTTTTTTCTTTTGATCCTCATGGAATTGCATCATCAATGTATATGATGTAATTGGAATCCAGTAAGCATTTGCAAAACCTGTTTCAACCATAACAAAATGTTCTAAAATTGTGCCTATTCCTACAACTAATGATGTTTTTATTGCAAATCGCATTTGAACTGTATCTAAATTAAAATTATTCTTTAATTTTTGAATTCTTAAATGTACATATTCTTTAATAGAAATGTTTTCTTTTGGCTCTTGTGCCTTTTTCAAAATGTATTTTAGTTTTTTTATAGTATAATTCCAGTCATATGTCATACTAGAATCTGATAAGCTATTGTTTGTAATAAATGTGTCTAGCATTTTTATAATTTCTTCTAAACTTTCCATAGTATATTGTTCTTTTACAAATTGAAATAATTTCGCCACTTTATAAAAATACTGATAATCTGCTTCTGTTAAGCTTTCTCTTTTTTCATATGCTAAACTTGTTAATTTATCTATTCTTTTTAGTAATAACACACTTTGAAAATAACATTCTTCTTTTTGCCCTAAAACTTCGGCTTTTTTAGCGACTTCCATATATAGCAAATTGTTTACTTTTGCAAGTAAGCCATTTAATGGGTTTGGCGTGTTTTCTTCTAGCCTTTTCTTTGATAGTATTTTTAGCCTTTTTACCGCTGACTCATATGCTGTTGCTATTATTCTTTTTTCTGGCTCATTTTTCTTTATTTTTGAGCCTAAATAATTGTATATGTACAATATTGTTAGTCCGTAAATAAGTGCCAATACAACTGTCCCAATATCAGTTAATGAACTTATTTTACTTGTTTGGAGTAATAAAAATAATAGTCCATATACTAAATAGCCTTTTGAATTATAATCATCTGAGCAAAGCATTATTATTACAAACGGCATTACAAAATTTAGTATTATAAGTAATGGCGTATTTAGTTGAGAAAGCCCTGCAAATATTCCCACAAATAGCATCAATACAGAACTTTTTGCAAATTTCATTTTGCTAAATGATGTTTGTGAATACATTATTTGAAAAAATAGCAATAAAACTCCAAGTACTGCTATTTGACTTCCAAATATAGCAATTGATGTAAACATAATAAATACAGAAACTGTTATATTTGGCAGATTATTTAATAAATTATTTCCAAAATCTTTTAATTCTTTTTTCGTCTTATCTTTCAAACTCTAATTCTTTCCTTTCGCTTTTATTATAGTTATTTTATATGTTTAATTTGTGAAATAAGAGTGAAAAGTAATAGGCGAATTATAATTTTATAATTCCGCCTATTACTTTGTTTATTTCTGAATTTTCCATTTCAGGTAATATTGCTGCTCCACCGGCAATTATTATTGTGTCCCCTTTTTCTACTTTTCCTTCTTCTAATAATTTTTCAATTGCACTTTGTATCATTTGGTCTGCATTTTTTTTGCCTTTTTCAAGCATTGGGTATACGTTAAACTCTAAGTTTAATTGCCTTGTAAGTTTTTCACTACCAGTAATCGCATATACTGGGCATGTTGGGCAGAATGCTGATAATATTCCTGGTGTATCACCAGATACGGTATATGCTAGTATTGCTTTTGCGTTTAGATTCATTGCACTAACACATATTCCATTATATATGTTAAATCTATATCCTTTATGCTTTAAATCATAGTCTCTTCCTAAAAATCTTTTCCAATATTTAATAGAACTTTCGGTTTCTCCTGCAATTTCATTCATTAGTTCAACACATTCAACAGGATATTTTCCAGTTGCGCTTTCGCCAGAAAGCATTATCGCACTTGTAGCATCATATATTGCATTTGAAACATCACTTACCTCTGCTCTGGTTGGTCTTGGGTTATTTATCATTGATTCAAGCATCTGTGTTGCTGTTATAACAACTTTTCCTTGCAAATAAGTTTTTCTTATAAATTCCTTTTGAATGACTGGAACTCTTGCCATTGGAATTTCAACACTTAAATCTCCTCTTGCAACCATTATTCCATCTGATGCATCCAAAATCTCATCAAAATTATCTACACCTTCTTGGTTTTCGATTTTTGAAATTATTTTTATCTCTTCTCCACCATTTTCTTTTAAGAAAGCTCTTATTTCCTTTACATCACTTGCACTTCTTATAAAAGATGCTGCAATATAATCAAAATCTGCTTTTATTCCATTTAATATATCGTCTTTATCTTTATCTGTCATTGCAGGTAATTTTAATTTTTTACCTGGTAAATTTATACTTTTTCTGTTAGTTAATTTACCTCCTGAAATTACCCTGCAATATACACTTGTATTTTTTATTGTTATAACTTCAACTTCAATTAAACCATCATCAATTAGTAATTTATCTCCAGGTTCAACTTCTTTGTAAAGTTCTTTGTAAGAAACTGAAAATTCATATTGTGTTCCCATAATTTCTTCTGGAATCAAAGCAAAAGTATCTCCTTCTTTTAAGAAAATTTCTCCATCTTCAAATTTGCCAATTCTTACTTCTGGACCTTTTGTGTCCAAAAGTAAAGCAACTGGTAAATTAAGTTCTTCTCTAACTTTTTTTATTTTATTTATTTTTCCTTCCTGTTCTTTAAAACTGCCGTGTGAAAAATTTATTCTGGCTGTATTCATTCCAGCTAGCATAAGTTTTCTTAAAACTTCTTCATTATCACTAGCAGGTCCTATTGTACAAACAATCTTCGTCTTGCGCATTTACTTTCTCACTCCTCATCCTTTGTCTATTTTGTAATCCATTTTACCAAGTTCAAGTTGGCTGAATCTAATAGCATATGATGTTTTGGCATTACTCTAAATGTATATCCATAATCTCCACCTGTTGTAAGTTCTATTTTGGCTTTATATGTGTATAACTTATTTCCTTCATCTCTTGCTACTAAGTTCATTGGAATAATACTAATGTTTTCAAGTCTTCCATCTTTTTGAATTTTTCCAAAATACACTTCTGTTTGAATACTATTTTTATCTATATTCGGTAATTTTACTTGACATTCCACTTCTATGCATTGGCCTGCATCTAATTTTTTATTATTCACATTATTCTTTTGAGTAATAATAATGTCATTCCAATTACGTATTATTTCCTTTTTCCAAGTATTATATTCAGCAACACTTTCAATATTGTTATAATATGCATCTGTTACATCTGCAAGTGGCATATATAGTTTTTCTACATAGTCAACTAACATTCTAGCTGTACTAAATTTCCCAGCATTTGATGCAATAGAATTTTTCATAAGAGCCATCCACTCTTTTGAAACTCCATTTCTATCTTTTGAATAATATGTTGGTATTATTCTGTTTTCTAATGTGGCATACATACTGTTGCTATCTGCAATATCTTGTTCTTCATATGAATCAAATTCTTTGTTTGTTCCAATTGCCCAGCCATTTTTCATGTTGTAGCCTTCTGCCCACCATCCGTCTAGTACACTGAAATTAACTACACCATTTATTGCAGCTTTTTGTCCACTTGTTCCAGAAGCTTCCATTGGTCTACGTGGATTATTTAGCCATACATCTACACCACTTACTAAATATCTTGCCATTGCAATATTGTAATTTTCTAATATAAATATTTTTCCTTTAAATTGTGGCATCATAGATATTTCGTGTATGCGTTTTATTAAATCTTGACCTTCTTTGTCTGCTGGATGTGCTTTTCCAGCAAATATAATTTGAACTGGTCTTTCTTGATCATTTAATATTTGTGTTATTCTCTCTAAATCTTTAAAGATTAAAGTTGCTCTTTTATATGTTGCAAATCTTCTAGCAAATCCAATTGTTAAAGCATTTGGATTTAGTTTTGAAGTAATTTCTTTTATTTCATCATAACTAATTCCAGAACGTTTTAGTCTAGTTGTTATATTTCCCTTTACCAATTCTAATAATTTTTCTTTTCTTGTTTGATGTTCTTTCCATAATTTATCGTCTGGAATATTATAAATTTTATCCCACGTTGAATCTAAATGGATATTGTCTTGCCAATATGGCATCAAATAATTATTAAAGAGTTGCTTAATACTTGGAGCAAGCCAAGAGCAAGTGTGAACACCATTTGTTACATAAGTTATCGGTGATTCATTTGATGCAATATTACTCCAAATTTCGCCAAACAATTCACGTGAAACAGCTCCATGTAGTTTGCTTACACCGTTTTTCTTTCCAGATATTTTAAGTGCTAAGATTCCCATATTAAATCCTGGTTCTAAGCCGTTTTCACATTTCATTCCTAATCTTAGAAATTCTTCTTTGCCTATTCCTAATTTCTCGTGATAATCGCTAAAATATTTTTCTACTAAACTTACATCAAATATATCATTTCCTGCTGGAACTGGTGTATGTGTTGTAAATACTGTTTTTGCAGAAATTATATCTTTTGCCATTGGGAATGATAATTGCTTTTCTTCAATAGTATTTTTTATTAATTCTAATGTAGCAAAAGCAGAATGTCCTTCATTCATATGGTATACAGTTGGTTTGTATCCTAATTCTTTAAGAAGTCTAACTCCACCTATGCCTAAAACAATTTCCTGTCTTATTCTCATTTCTTTATCTCCGCCATATAAACGAAGTGTAGTATTTCTAAATTCAGCTCTGTTGTCTTTTATATCTGAATCTAGTAAAAATAATTTAATTCTTCCTACATTTATTTGCCATACTTTTAAGTACACATCATTTCCCATAAATTGTACTTTTATTTTCATATCTTTATCGTCTTCTGTTTTTACTGGCAAAATTGGAAGATTATCAATATCTATGTTATGATACTCAGTTTCTTGATCTCCATATCCATTTATTTTTTGATGGAAATAACCATTTTTATATAATAAACCAACAGCAACAAAAGGAAGTCCTAAATCACTTGCAGATTTTAAATGGTCACCAGAAAGAATTCCAAGTCCACCTGAATAAATTGGTAATATTTCGTCTAAACCATATTCAGCTGAAAAATATGCAAATAAATCTCTTGATTTATTGTTTGGATATTTTTTATCAAACCAGGTATTTTTGCTATTCATATAAGCATCAAAATTCTCTACAATTTTATCATATTTTCTTAGGAAAAGTATGTTTTTCTCTAATTTCTCTAATTTTTCTTGTTCAACAAGTTTCAAAAATTTGGTTGGATTTTTATCAACACTTTCCCATAAATCTCTATCAATTTCTTTAAATAATTTCAAAAATTCTGTATTCCAAGCCCACCATAAGTTATTAGCAATATCTCCTATTCTTTCAATCCTCTTTGGTAATTGTGGATTAACAGTAATTTTATTAAATATGTACATTTAAAACTTCCTCCTCAGTATATTTATATTCAAAATTTTTCTATTCGTTCTATAACATTATAATTATCCACTAACAAAATAAATTTGTCAATAATTTTTAGGTAAAAAATTGTAGACTTTTTTATTTCTTAGCATTCTCCATTTGTTCATATCTTAGCAGGTTCAATTCGTAATTTTCCTTGTGTTGTTTTACTATTGTTTGTAGTATTAGTCCACATTGGAAAATTATTGCTGATAGCATTATTAGACCGGTCGCTAGAACTGCTGATGGTAATTTGGTTATATAGGCTGTTTTTACATATTCGATTATCACAGGTATTCCTGCTACTAAGCCTAATACTAGTAGTATTAGTGCTATTATTCCAAAGAATTGGAATGGCTTGTAGTCTTTAAACATATTGAATATTGTTTTTACAACTTTTATTCCATCACTTACAGTATTTAATTTTGACTCACTACCTTCTGGTCTATCTCTGTATATTATTGGAATTTCTTTTATTATATATTTTTTATCTAATGCATATAATGTCATTTCTGTTTCAATTTCAAATTTTGGTGTCATTACAGGCATGTTTTTTACAAATATTTTGTTGAAAACTCTGTACCCTGTCATTATGTCTTTTAATTTAGTATCAAATAGCATATTGATTCCTTTTTTTACTAAATTATTCCCAAATTCGTGGAATTTTCTCTTATTTTCTTCTTGGTATGTTCCATTTGATAATCTATCTCCTATTGTCATATCAGCTTGTCCATCTCTTATTGGTTTTATAAGTTCATGTACAAATTCTGCTGGATATGTATCGTCTCCATCAACCATAACATATATATCTGCATCAATATCACGAAACATGCTTCTTACAACATTTCCTTTTCCTTGTCTGTATTCGTATTTTACTATTGCACCTGCATTTTTAGCAATTTCAGCTGTTTTGTCTTTTGAATTGTTATCATATACATAAATATCTGCATCTGGCAATTCTTTCTTAAAATCTTTTACCACTTTTTCTATTGTAAGTTCCTCATTATAACAAGGTATCAATACTGCTATTTTTTCCATTTAATGCACATCTCCTTTTATTTTTCTTCATTTTTATTTACTACAAACAATAATATTGGTAAGCAAGTAAATAAACTATACATATACCTAAATTCGCAATATACTGGTGAAGCTAGATTTGTTAGCCATAATGCTAAAATTGGTACAAATATAATTAGCAATTTATACTTTTTCTTGTAAATTATATAAGCCATTTGAATAAATACTAACCACATTGCAAATCCAATACTAAATACCATTGATAATACTGGCACATTTCTTCTTTCTGTTAAATCCCATATTTTATTTATTAACTTCCCTTCTATTATTGGGTTTTTTTCTAATTTCAAATCTTCTACTTCTGGTCTATCTTCTATTTGAGCATATCTTGCAATCACCCAATTATAAGCTTCTGGATACCAATATCCATAGCAATTACATAAAAACGATTCAATATATGTTATAGGATATTTTATAAGTAATTTAGCCCATAGACTTATAAACTCTCCTTTATTTTCATTTATTTTGTTTACATCTGCTGCCCATTTAACATTGTCTGATAATCTTGAATCATATATTTCTCCTAAATTATCTATTGGCCAAAATTTATGTATTTGTTCTTTTTCTGCCTCTGTTAACTTTTCTTCTTTGCAATTCACAACTCTTGCAATTTGTTGCATTGGAACAGATAACGCTTCTACCGCTGAAACTTCTTCTACATTTAATACTTTAAAGAAAATTCCTTTCCATAGTACAGAGTAAAATACCAACACTATGAAAAAACTAATAAGCAATTGTTTATAGTATTTTCTTGCAAAAGCCAATATAAATGGCATTGTTATTAAAACTACATAAAGTCCATTGTTTCTAAATAAAATAACAAATATCATACTAACAGTAAGTAAAATTATTTTCTTTTTTGATTCGAAAAATTCCTCTTTATTTTGTATCAATTCAGTAACTATTATTGTAAATAGCAACATACATAATGCAAATGGAATATCCTTCCACATAGTTACACTATAAGCAGCATGAATTGGATAAATAGCATAATATATTAATGCTATTAGCCTTAGCACAACTGGTACATTCTTTTTGTTCATATAATATACTGCATATGCAAATACTGCTGAAACAACTAGCATCTGTGTTATAGTATAAAGAGCATTACCTATATTATAATTTCCAACTGCACCACCAATTTTTATAAAAAGACCAATTATCAATGTATTTAATAAAGGATGATGGTTAGATAAACTGCTATTTCCTACTCCCTGAGCAATTTGTGTTAAAGAATCCGGTGTCGTAAGCCCTGGATAAAATGCTAAGAAATATGGAATATATGCTATAAATATTAATCCTAAATATATAAAATAATTTAATTTTGTTGGTTTAAAAAATTTCCATTCTTCTAATTTTTCTTTATTTTCTATTTTTTTATTCAAATAAGAAAAAATTCCGTATAATTGTTACATAAATTATAGTAGTAAATCCTATCCATTTTGCCATGTAAAAGGTCATAAACCTAAGTTTAGTTAAGACCAAATTCAAGTCTAAATATGTATCTAATATTTCTCCTAATACTTGCATAATTGATAGCAATATTGCAAGTATTATTGCTGTTATTTGCAATCTTTTATCTTTTATTTCAAAGCTTTTAATTATAGCAATATATGCAACCAGCATCACTATACCCCATACAAAAGAATTACTTTGACCGAAAAAAATTTTTGAAGTTTCAGTATCAATATTTCCACTTAACGCAAATATTATAAAAATAGCCAAAATAATTGCTAGCACCTTGTATCTATTTTTCATTTTTTCTCCTTTTAATTCTGTTTGATATAGAAAATACATATTTGGCCATAAATCCCATTTTTCTTCTTACAAACCATATTGCTATTTTTTCATCTCTATCTGTCCATGTTGCATCAAAGTGATGTATTATACATGTATTTTCTGTAAAAGTTTCATTATTACCATCATATGATTTTGGATTAAAGTAATCTTTTGCATATATGTGTATATCATCTTCAAGTGTTTGGCATTCATTTCCCTCTTTCAATCCTAAATCTTTAAAATATTTGGTTAATATTTTAGGACTAGTTACACTATATAAATCGTCTGGATTAAATTTGGCTTGTTTATAAATATTCCAAATATTGTTTATGTGTTTATTGTGCTGTTCTTTTACACCAATCATAGCAGTAGCTAAAAATTTATCGTCTTCCCTACCTAGCCAAATTTCATTTTCTAGTATTTTATCAATGTTTTTAGTTACTTCTATATCAGTGTCAAAATAAATTCCACCATGTTCTTTAAGAGCATATATTCTTGCTACATCTGATACAAAAGCCCATTTTTTTGCTTCATATGCAGCCTTAGAAAATTCAGTTAAATTAACATCAAAATTGCTTTCATTCCATTCCATTATTTTATAATCAGGTAAATATTTTTTCCAAGTTTTTATATACTTCTTTATTTTTTTGGGTTTTTCTTTTCCTCCAAACCAACAATAGTGAATTACTTTTTCCATCTTTACCTCCCTATTATATTCTTTCCTAAATCTTTGAAACTTCTTAAAATTTTTCTTATATAATTTACAGTTTTTCTTAAAAGAAATGCTTTTTTTACTTTATTATATTGCTTATTTAAAATCCCTTCATATATGTCTTTAAGCAAGTTTTTTTGTCTTTCTGTATAATGATTCTTATATTCATAAATCATATTTTTTTCTAAAATATACTTAATTGTATTTTGATTTTTTTCTGAAAAATCGTCTAATTTGTTCCAGAACTCTTTTTTTCCTTTTATATAATCTGCATACATTGTATCTAATGCTCTTTCTATAAAGAATTCATTTATAACTTCGTCATAAATTTTATAATCATTCTTGCTTTTTAATTCATTAGATATATTTTCACAAATTTTATAAAAAGCTGTTATATATGTATTATTACCAACTATTGATTTCGCTCTTTGTAAATAATAATAAAGTGGATATGGTACATATTTTATCTTATCTGTGTCCATAAGAATAAATGGTGTAACAGCAGTATCTTCATATTCTTTATTTGTTGGAAATTTATAGTCATTATATAACTCTTTTTTTATTATCTTATTGCAAGAAGAACCTTGCATAGCACCACATAAAATCGCTGTTTTTTCTATATCTTTTTCGTCATTAAATGCTCTTGCCACATAATTATGGAAATCAATTTTCTCACTTATTCCCATTTGTTTGCAATAATTCTCGGCATAATTTTGCTCAAAAATAATATACAAATCATATATTATTATTTCATATCCTTCTTCTATATAGCGTCTAGCAACTTTATAAAAATCGTCTGATATATAATCATCAGAATCCACAACACTTATATATTTTCCTCTTGCTAATGAAATACCAACATTTTTAGTATCTGCTAATCCTTTATTTTCTTTGTATTTGTAAATAAATTTGTTCTTATATTCTTCTGGTAACTTGCTAATAAATTCTTTAATAACCCTTTCCGAATTATCTTTTGATCCATCATTTACTAAAATTACTTCACAATCTGTGTCTATTGCTTTAAGTATTGAATTCAAGCATTTTTCTATATATTTTTCTGTATTGTATACTGGTACAATAATTGAAAATAAAATATCATTTTTTTCCATTGTTTTTCTCCTTCAAATTATAGTTCTTCTGCAAATCCCTTTTGCAATTTGTGGAATATTTTGTATCCTATTACAAGTAATACAAGAGCTATTGCAAATAATATTCCTAAATGGTAAAAATCAGGCATTTGTTGGTAATAGAATATTGACCTATATGCCTCTATTATATATGTCATCGGGTTTAATTTCATTATTATTTGTAAACTAGCTGGTAATTGTTCAACTTTATATACAATTGGTGTTGCATAAAAAGCTGCCATAAGCACTACTCCTATTATGTGTTCTAAATCTCTTATATAAACTGTTATTGCTGATACAATGAATGAAATTCCTAATATTAATATATATTGTACAAATAATATTACTGGATATAATAATATATACCAAGTTAATCCTAAATCTGAAAATATACATAATATTAATATAATTATTGTTGATATTATAAAATTTATTGCATTACTTGTAACAACAGAAATTGGCAAAATTTCTCTTGGGAAATAGACCTTCTTTATTATATTTCCGGTTCGCAATCACAGTAAAATCAGCTTGTTGAATTGCTGATGTAAAAAATGTCCAAGGTATTAAGGCTACGCATACATAAATATGATATCCAGGAATATCCCCTCCTAATAAGCTTCCAAAAATTACTGAATAAACTACTAATTGTAGTAATGGATTTAGGAATGACCATAATATTCCCAAAAATGAATTTTTGTATTTTCCTCTTACTTCTTTTTGTACATTTGTTTTTAATAATTCCCTATATTTGTATAAATCTTTAAATATACTCACTTTTAGTTTTCCTCCATTCTTTTATGCTGTTTCCTCTAAGTAAACTTTTGTAACCGTTTCAGCATCTCCATCCATTTTTATCTTTCCTTGATGTAACCATACAGCTCTTGTGCAAAATCTTGTTACTGTATCCATTGAGTGTGTAACAATTACAATTGTTTTGCCTTGATTTTTTAAATCTTCAATCTTTTGAAAACATCTTTCTTGGAAGTGTTGATCTCCAACAGATAAAATTTCATCTACTAATAATATATCAGCATCTACGTTTATCGCAATTGAAAAAGCAAGTCTCATATACATTCCAGAAGAATATGTTCTAACTGGATTATCTATAAAATCTCCTAACTCTGAAAATTCTATTATATCATTCAATCTTGCATCTATTTCTTTTCTAGATAGTCCAAAAATAGCTGCATTAAAATATATATTTTCTCTTCCAGAAAAATCAGGATGGAAGCCTGCTCCAAGTTCTAGCAAAGATGTTAGTTTTCCGTTTGTTATGATTTTTCCTTTTGTAGGATATATTATTTTGGTCATTAGTTTAAGCAATGTTGACTTCCCGCTTCCATTTACTCCAATCAATCCTACAACTTCACCTTTTTTTATCTCTAAATCAATTCCCTTTAAAATTTCTCTTACTTCTTTTTTGCTTTTATTCCAAAATAATACCTTATCTTTAATAGTATTAGTTTTATCATAAAACACATCAAAGTTTTTATATACATCTTGCACTATTATTGCATTATCGGTGCTTTCCGCCATTATAATCCCTCTTCTCTTTTTTATTTGCTTTTACATTATAACATAAGATTATACTATTTTATAGTAATTTTTCCAATTTTTCAACTATATTTTTATTAAATTGCTCCGGCTTAAATCTTTCTTTTATGTTGTATCCCTCTTTTATAAATACTTCCATTGCATTTTTTATACTTTCTACATTTTTTTCAACTACAATTCCATATTTGTTTTTAATATCTATCTTACTATCAGATACATCTGTTGTTATTATTGGTTTTTCAAGCAATTTAGCCTCTGTAAATATTACAGGATAGCCTTCATATTCAGATGTTAATATAACACAATCTGATATTTTAAAATAAGGATATGGGTTTGCTTGCATTCCGCAAAATATGATTTCTTTACCTAAGTCATATTTTTCTACTAATTCCTTATATAGTTGAGTATCTTCTCCATCTCCAACAAAAAGTATTCTAAATTTATAGCCTTCGTCTTTTAATAATTTTCCCGCTTCTATTAGTCTAGTTAATTTTTTTGCTCTTTCTTCATGTCTGCATACACTTAAAAAAGTAGTTGCATCTGCTCTTTCTAAATCAATTTTCTCCTCTGCCTTTTCTAGTATGGTTTTATAATCTACTATATTATTTATAACCTGTACATTTTTCAAATTAGGAAATACCTTCAAAAATGCTTTTTTAGCATCTTCTGATATACATACAATATTTTTAAATTTATCATATTGTACACTTTCAAAAAATCTTTTTATTTCAGGTATATTATTTTTATATATAATCATATAGTTTGAATGAACCCAAAGTAAATTATTTTTCGAAGCTGTTCTTGCTATAAACGAACCCGGTCTTGAATATGTTGCAAATGATACTGAAAAATCGTATTTATACTTGTATTTTAATATAAATTTAACCCTTTTTAAGAAATTAACCATTTTTCTAATAAAAATATTTTTATTAGTGCTTGGTGTGTACTCTATTATTTTTATATTCTTTTTTACCTTATCTAAAAAAGGACCTCTCTTATGTTCTAGCACTAATGTTACATCATATTTTTTTGACATCTCATTTACTAAATTAACAAGTGCTGTTTCTATTCCGCCTACTTCTAATGTCCAAGAAGAAAAAAGCAATTTCTTTCTTTTGGGTATAAAAGAAAATTTTGTTTTTATCACTCCTGGTATATACAATAAAGCTATTAAAAACTTATCTAATCCATTCTTTACAGGTTTTAATATGTTCTTAGATTTTGTTAAATAACTAAATAATATATAATGCTTTATTATGTATAATCTTTTTTCAGGTAATATATTTTTGGTATTAAAAGCTAGTATCTCTTCAAAATATTTCATATATCCCCTTGGATTTTCTAAAAATACTTTTTTTATGTTTTTTGTATATCCATCTGCTAAATATGATCCTATTACTAACGGTTTATTTATACATAGCACTTTATAGTGTTTGTCCATTTCATGGTACATTCTTGCTTCTGTTATAAATTTTTCACCTTTTTCTATTTTGTGTTTAAATTGTTTTCTTATACGGCTATTAAATAATAGTATTTTTTCGCCTTTAACATCATCTTTAAAATATAAATCAAACATTGTAGTTTTGTAATTATCTTCTTTGAACTTTTCTCCACTAATTTCGCCTGATACATCACATTTTAAAAATATTAAAGCATATAATTCTTGGTCTAAAACTAGCTTGTCTATGTTTTCTTTTATTGTTCCAAAAGCATTTTTAGCAAAACAATCGTCAGAATCGCAGTCCATCATAAAATCTCCTGTTGCCTCTTCTACTAATTTATTTATAGCAACCATTTTTCCTTGATTTTCTTGGTAAAAATATTTTATTTGCATTATGTTTTCTTTTATAAAGCCATCTACAACTTCTTTTGTATTATCAGTAGAGCCATCATCCATAATAATCCATTCGAAATCCACTTCATATTTTAAATTATCTTTCAAACTTTGATATAAATCTGGTAGCATTTTTGCTCTGTTGTATGTTGGTGTTAGTATTGATAATTTCATATATATCCCCTCTTTATTCTTCAATAAGTTCCTTTACTTGTTTAATTATATTTAGGTTGTTGTAATCTTCTATATTTGTATTTTTGTTTTCTATATCTTCTTTCATTTTCAAATATTTGCAAAGTCCGATAAAGATTGCTTCTTCGTCATTTTCTAAAATTAGTGAATTCGAATAATTTTGCAATGTTTCTCTTGCTGCTGTATTTGTGATTATAATGTATTTTTTTAATATTTGCGCTTCTAGTAATACCATTGGATATCCTTCAAAATATGAAAGTAGCGCAAAGGCATCTGCCTCTTTTATATATGGATATGGATTTTCCTTTGCTCCCATTAGTTTAAAAGTATTTTGTACATTGTTTTCTCTAATTAAGCTTTCCAAATTTGGTCTTTCCGGTCCATCTCCTATTACATATATGTTGTGTTTTAATCCCTCGTCTATAAGCCTTTTATGGACTTTTATCAATCTATCAATAGCCTTTTGAGTAACAAGTCTTGATACTGTAACAATATTAGTTTCTTTTGCATCAAATTCAATATCTGGCTTAGCTTGTGCCTTTTCTATTACAGAGTTAATATCTATATAATTGTATATAACTTGTTTTTGAGCATCTAAATTATAAGTTTCTTCAAATTTTTCTTGATTATCTCTACTCACAAAAACTAAATTGCTGTATTTCTCGTACAAATTCTTATCAATCTCTTTTTTTAGACTAGCTTTTATGCCTTTTCCAAACACTTTTGTTATATCATTATGTACCCAAGCAATTTTCTTAGTATTTTCATTTGGAATACTAAAAAGTCTAGTAATAGGGCCTTCTAAAAACGCAATTTCTACATCATAGTCTGCTTTTATATATTTTTTGTATATATAATTTTTAAAAAGCATTATTTCAATTGGTTTCCAAATCTTTTTCCATTTTGTTAAATCTATATATTTTTTATTTATAAGCGATTTAATCTTTACATTAGTTGATAATTGCTTTTCCATTTCTCCATTTGAGTATATTGTAAAAATTGTTATATCATATTCTTTGCTTAATTCATTGCACAAATCTACTAATACTCTTTCAGCTCCACCTAGTCCTAAGCTAGTTATTCCAAATAAAACTTTTTTCATTTAAGACTTGTTCTCCTTTATTTCTAAAATTTTATTAATCAAAAACACATTAACAGCTATAACGATTACCATACTTGAAGAATTGAAAAATGTATATCCAGATAAGAATGACAAAAATATTGCAAGCCAGCTTCCACCTAAGTACATTATGTATTTTGTATCTATTTTTCTTATATTTCTAATGGCTATATATAATCCATATAGAGCAATCATTAAAAATGGTACAAAGTAGAGAATAAATCCAACTATACCAAAATTACATAAAAACGCCGGTACTTCCATTTCCATTACCAGCTCTCTAAATTGTGCTTTATAGCCATTTCCAAACAAAATAAGTGGCATACTTTTTTGTTCTTGTACTAGATATATATTGTACATTAATTGCTGTTTTCTCATATCATTATTTTGCATATTGTTTTGTTTAGCATAATTGTATAATCTAATAATTGCTTTTTGCATTTCTTTCGGCATATATTCTTCACTAATTTCGCCATTTTCTATTTTATGTTTAAGCTCAGTAACATCACCTGATAAATATCTTCTTTCTCCTGTTTCAACATCAGTTGCACTTGCTTGTACTTCTTTTAAATGAATTCTTCTTTCGAGAGTTTTAGAACCGCCCATTACAGCCACTAAAATTATTAACAATAATGCTAATATAGAAATTGCAATTACTTTTTTGTTAATATGTATTTTTCCAATTAAACTGGTGAAAAACTCTGCTAATATGTAAAGCAATGCAATTAGTCCAAAGCCCAAAAGTCCAGTTCTAGTTCCAACAAGCATTGTCAAAAATATTCCCGCAAATACACTTAAAATTGCAACAGGCCAAAAATATTTTTTATATTTTATCATTGGCAATATGATGCATAATGAAATACACAAAATTGTGCACAAACTATTTCCAGACTCATATAAGCCTTTGTAGCCTGTACCTTCTAGATAAGTAGTAGAAGATGTTCCTGTTATAATTGTTACATATAGCGAAATCACATATATTCCAAAAGCAATTAAGACTGATTTTTTTAGTTTGTCATTATCCTTTTTCCAGAATAAATATGTAAACAAAAACAAATTAACTATTAAAAAAGTATAATTTACAATATACTGTAATTCGCTAACTAAACCACCATATGAACATTCTGCTTTTACGGTATTAAACAGGTATAAATGAATCACCGCATATATTGCATAAATAGCGGACACTGCTATCATTTGAAGTTTAAAATTTTTCTTAAAAAATATAATTATAAATAATATTATTGGAATTATTGGTCTTATAAATGTAGACGGAGATATACTTGAATTAAAAGTATTTCTAAATACAAAGCTTAGCATATCAAGTATTGGGCATATTATTACAAATAAGCATAATATATCTTCCATTTTTAATTTTTTTATTTGTTCTTTTAGCTTTTCCATAATTTTTGTACGAGAACTCCTCCTATTTTAGTATCAAGCAATAAATTTTATATGTAAATTTGTTTATGCTTTTTAAATACATATTTTTTGTGCTTTTTGAGCTATTTAATATTTTGTTTTTCTTCCAATTTGGGAATGTAGTGTATACTTTATCAAAAGTCTCTTTCAAGCATTGTTTGCGGACTTTTTCGTTTCCTATTTTTGTCATTCTTTTTAATGAACTTGCAAATAAAATTCTTGTATACATATATTCTAGCTCTTGGCTATATTTTTCATATAATCCATTTTCTTTGTAATATTTCAATACATTGTCCAAAATTATAAAAATATCTCTTGTTTTTTCGTTTTGAACATATGTTATTGAATTATTTCTTTGAATATAATGGATTAAAGGTTCTCTTATGTATTCTATTTTGTTCAATTTAGGTAATATTTTATAAAAAAACTCTAAATCTTCATATCTTAATCCCTTTGGAAATTCTATACCAGAATTTATTATAACCTCTCTTTTATACAGCTTGTTCCAAGCAACAACTCTGGCATTTGCATACATATCACTTTCATTTTTGTAATTAGCATTTTGGTCATGTACTTTTTTTGTATCTGAATATTCCCAATAAAAATCACACTCAACCATATCAGCATTTGTTTGTATCGCCTTGTTATACATTTTCTCATATAAATCAATTTCAACATAATCATCTGAATCCAGAAAAGCAATATAATCTCCGGTAGCATATGGTATGCCATAATTTCTGGCATCAGATAGCCCACCGTTTTCTTTTTCCAAATATACAACTTTATTTGGATATTTTTTCTTGTATTCAGTTGCTATTTTAGGGCTATTATCAGTAGAACCATCATTTACTATTATAATTTCAATATCCTCTAATGTTTGATTTACTAATGTTTGCAAACATTTTTCTATATATTTTTCTACATTATATACAGGAACAATTACACTTACCTTTGGCATATCTTTTCTCCTAACACTTTGTTAAATTTAGCAAAAATTTAAGTTTATTTATTCTTACTTAAAATTATTTTTCTCATTGATTGCTATAAATAGCCATTAACATTTAAGGTTAGCACCGCTCTTTTAATTAGTTGTTTTGCATCTCTTATCTTTATGTTTTTGTACATCTTTCTTTTCTTAAATTCTTTTATATATTTTTTTCTATCATTTTCCCTTAGTTCTTTCATTTTAAGTAAAATTGAATTAGTATAATAAATAAGCATATTTTCTTTTGTTGTCTTAGATATATCCATAGTTTTAATATTTTCTCTTACCAAATCATAATACATAAAACTATCATCCATTTTCTTTATAGTCTTACTGTGGTCTGTATTCCTCATAATACTATTATCACTTTGAACATAATAATAGCCATATACATCAGTAGAAATAACACTTTTAGCCTGTGCAATCATAGAAGGAATAGCACCAAAATCTTCGTGATATGCACCTTTTACAAACTTAAAGCCTTTATCATTCCAGTAGCTTCTTTTGATAAAATAAATGCACAATTGATCTATCAAAACATCTTCAAAAACTAGTTTATTAAAAGCATCTTGTCCATTTAAAACATCAAAAATCGGTCCTTCAACTTTTTCAAGCTCGTTTCCATCTTTATCAACTTTTTTCATTTTAAACTTAATCAAATCAACATTCTTATTCAAGTTTTCTCTCTGGCTTTTAATCAAATCTTTATCAATATAGTCGTCAGCATCAATAAAAAGAATATAGTCCCCACAAGCCTTACTAATACCAAAATTTCGAGTATCCGCAACTCCTGAATTTTCCTTATAAAAATATTTAAGCTTATCGCCTAATCTATTCTCATAACTCAAAACTGCCTGCTTAGTGCCATCTGTAGAACCATCATCCACAAACACAAACTCAAAATCGCAATCCTCAAAATCCTGTGCCAACACAGACTCAATACATCTCCCGAATACACTCCTTGGCATTAAATCCAGCCACAACAAAACTAACCCTAGGCATCTTACTCCTCCCAAGTCCAAAATTATTTTCCTACATTCTATCTTTAAAAAGCCGATTTGTCAATATATTAAAGCAATACAATCGTTTCATATATTCAAATCCATTAGACTTCTTCAAATTTCAAAAAAATTTCCTCTTACCTGTTTATTTTTTCAAAAATAGTGGTATACTATATTTCATAAAATTCAAACAAAAGAGGTGAGAAAATTTTATGAGTAATTCAAAAAAGGAAGAAATTGATATTGCCACCTTATATGGGGCTGATGCTACTTTGAGTAAGGATGAGTTTATTCAAAAATATCATACAAATCTAAATGGCTTATCTACCTCCAAGGCTAATGAACATATAAATACATATGGATTAAATGAAGTTAAACAGGGCAAGCAGAAAAAATGGTACAATTATTTTCTAAGCAGTTTGTTCAGTCCTTTTAATAGCATTTTGCTTGGAATTACATTTGTTCTTATATACACAGATGTATTGCTTCCAGAAACTCCTAGCTATGCGAACATTGTTGTTATAATTGTATTGGTTTTAATAAGTACCTTTCTTGAATTTTTCGAGGAATATCGTTCAAATAAGGCTGCCGAAAAGTTAAAAGAACTTGTTGCAACAAAGGCTACTGTTATGAGAGATGGTAAGAAAATTTTAGTTCCAGTAAAAGAAGTAACTATTGGCGATATTGTGGTTCTATCTGCTGGTGATATGATTCCTGCTGATTTACGTATACTGGAAGATAAAGACCTATATGTTGGGCAATCTTCTCTTACAGGCGAATCTGATGCTGTAAAAAAACAAGTTGAATGTAGTATGCCATTAGACGAACTTGATAGCTTATCCGACTTAGATAATATCTGTTTTATGGGAACAAATGTAATTAGTGGTAGTGCCAAGGGAATTGTTATTAAAATTGCAGATAATACTTATTTCGGCAAAGTTGCTTATTCTATAAGTTCCGGCAAACCTAAAACAGATTTTCAAAAAGGAATTGAAAGCATTAGCAAACTTCTTATACGATTTATGCTTGTTTTAATTCCAATTGTATTTATTCTAAACGCTTGGAAACACGATATTTTAATAGCTTTTACATTTGCAATTGCCATAGCCATTGGAATTACCCCATTGCTACTTCCTGTTATACTTTCTTCTAGTTTATCCAAAGGTGCAATAAGAATGTCTAAAAAGAAGACTATTGTAAAAAAATTAGATTCTATCCAAAGTTTTGGTTCTATGAATATATTATGTACAGACAAAACAGGAACTTTAACGGAAGATAAGATAGTACTAGAAAAATACCTAGATATTGATGGCAATGAAGATTTAAGAATTTTAAAACACGTATTTTTAAATTCATTTTTCCAAACAGGCTTAAAGGGAAATATTGATGAAGCCATTATCGCAAGAGGTCTAAAAAATGATATGGGTAAATATTCTAATATTTATAAAAAAGTTGACGAAATTCCTTTTGATTTTTCTAGACGTAGGCTTTCTGTTATTGTTACAGATGGGACTAAAAAACAGCTTATTACAAAAGGAGCTGTTGAGGAAATCCTAAGTATTTGTACTATGGCAGATTTACAAGGAAATGTTACAAAATTAACAAATGACATTAAAGATAATATCAGAAAAATAAGTAAAAAATT
This sequence comes from uncultured Clostridium sp., assembly GCA_900555835.1. GTDB lineage: Bacteria > Bacillota > Clostridia > TANB77 > CAG-508 > UMGS1864. Next base: position 12,217 of record USMK01000002.1, on the reverse strand, counting down.
AAATCAAGATGGACTTAGAGTCTTAGCAGTTTGCCAGAAAAATGATATTGAAAACATTTCTGAATTTGGAGTAAAAGACGAAAAAAATATGGTCTTACTTGGCTTTGTTGGATTTTTAGACCCACCAAAAGAAAGTGCCAAAGAAGCAATTTCTAAATTATATGATTCTGGCATTAGAGTAATAGTTCTAACTGGTGATAATGCAGATGTAACAAGATGTATTTGTAATAAAGTTGGCATTAAATCTGATAAAATTGTTTTAGGAAGTCAAATAGATAAACTTCAAGATATTGGTGTTAAAAGGCTTCTTAAAAAAACTAATATTTTTGCTAAGCTATCCCCTATCCAAAAAGCTAGAATTGTAAGACTTTTAAAGGAAATGAACAATGTTGTTGGATATATGGGAGATGGTATAAACGACAGTCCTTCTTTAATAAATTCAGATGTAGGAATTTCAGTTGATACAGCAGTTGACATTGCAAAAGAGTCTGCTGATATAATCCTTTTAGAAAAGGATTTAAATGTACTTCTAGATGGTGTTACAGAAGGAAGAAGAACTTTTGCTAACTTAATGAAATATATAAAAATGGCAGTAAGCTTCAATTTCGGCGAAGTTTCTTCTGTTATTATAGCAAGTGTATTGCTTCCATTTTTACCTATTACTCCAATCCAATTATTAGTACAAAGTTTATTGTATGACTTCGGTCAATTAACTTTGCCTTTCGATAATGTTGACAAAGAATATTTGAAAAAACCTAGAAATTGGAGTTTAAAAGGCTTGCAACACTTCATGCTATTTATGGGACCACTTAGCTCTTGCTTCGATTTAATAGTATTTGCTTCATTATGGTTTATATTTGGAGTTAGAGATGCTATTATATTCCAAACAATATGGTTCTCTTATGGAGTTGTTTCAAACTTAATAGGAATGCATATTATAAGAACCGCAAAAATGCCATTTGTTCAAAGCAATGCTTCAAAAATGGTATATGCATCTTCAATTTTGTTAAGTATAATTGCAATTATTGTGCCATATACAGTAATTGGACAATTTATAGGACTAGAAGCTGTTCCTTTTGAATATTTAAGCATAATAATTGGAGTGCCAATTCTTTATTGCTTAGTAGCAATGGTAGCAAAAAAGATTTATATAAGAAAATATGGAGAATGGATATAAATTTTGCATAAAAAAACCAACTGCAATGCAGTTGGTTTTTTGTTTGAATGTTTAGCTGTTAATTGCTACGTCTAAGGCATCACAAAGTTCCTTAACGTTTATTACAATAAACGGTTCCACTTGATGGAACATAATAACTTGCCAGTCGAACGGATCAACTGAGTTATGATCGTGATAGAATCTTTTATAAAAATCCTTATAAATCCAATCATCATTCATCCACACCTTAGCAGTATGAGTAAATAAGCCAAATACATTGCCTAAATACAAATTATCAGCAGTTACTTTTTCTCCCTTTTCAGTTCGGTTCCATCCATAGACTTGACGACCAGATCTTTCCACAAGGAAATTGATTTCATCCGCATTCTTTGCGAATTTTATCCTTCCTTGATCCTGAAATTCAGAAACCACATTAAAGAACTTTAAAGTATACTCTAATGCACCTTCTTTATTTCTGGGCATTTCTTCTTTAAAAAACGATAAATCGTTTTTAAATTTAATAAGCCGTTCCTGTTCTGCCTTTTTTTCATGTCTTTTTTGCAAAAAAAATTCAAACATGCTCTTTATTTCCTCCTTAAATTTAACCCTCTTGTTAGTTCTTAGATGTACATAAGAGGATAATAATAAAAAAATTTACCTAAATATATTATATCATTTAGGTAAACTTTTGTCAAATAAGTTGGTGACCCGTACGGGAATCGAACCCATGATTCCACCTTGAGAGGGTGGCGTCTTAGCCTCTTGACCAACGGGCCATCTAGCATATATATTTATACCACACTTTTGGTATGTTCGTCAAGCATTTTTATACTTATATCTAATATTTCTTTCATTCTTTTTTCATTTTTTGTCAAATATAAATATCCAATTAAGCCTTCATAGGCTGTTGCATACATATAATCCTTTGGTGTTGCATTTTTAGGTAAGTGGTGATTTTCTGTATTTCTGGTTCGTCTTACAATGTCCTGTTCTTCTTCTGTTAAGTTATTTACTATTTTTTCTATTACATATGCTTGTGCTTCCGCTTTTACATATTTTATTGCTTCGATATGTAGCTTATGTGGTTTTAGTCTTGTTTTGTTAACTAAATACGTGCGAACATATAATTCATATACGCAATCACCTACATAAGCCCAGGTTAATGGAGATAATGTTTTTACATCTATTTCCGTTTTTTCTATATTAAATAGTTCATATAATTCCACTTTCTATTTCACCTTTTCCAAACTTATTTTTCCAAATTTTCCTGTTCTGAAATCGTCTAATATTATTCTTGAAACTTTCTCTAAATCTACTTTTCCACCTGATACTATTGCTCCTCTTTTTTGACCAATTATTTCCATTAGACCTGCAACATCTTCTTCATAATTTGAGTCTTCTAATTTGTATCTTTCAAGTAAATTAGTTCTATAATTTGCTAATAGATATTTTAGTAGATAATATGCAATTTCCGTTCTTTCCATTATATCATCTTTTATAGTCCCTGTAAAAGCTAAATTTAATGCTATTTCGTCTGTTTGAAATTTTGGCCATAATACACCCGGAGTATCAAGCATTTCAATTTGCTTGTCTAGTTTTATCCATTGTTTTTGTACTGTAACGCCAGGTCTGTTTCCAACCTTTGCAGATACTTTTTTTGTTGCTCTGTTTATATATGAAGATTTACCAACATTAGGTATTCCCAGTATCATTATTCTAATTATTTTCCCTATTTTTCCCTTAGCAATTTGTTTTTGCAATTCGTCATTCATTATCTCTTTTATAGCTTTAATTGACTGTTCTATACCTTTTCCAGAATTAGAATCTACTATTACAGCTTTTACATTCTTATTCTTAAAATATTCAACCCATCTCAAATTTTCTTTTTCTTCCGCCAAATCGCTCTTATTTAATAAAACTATCTTCTTTTTATTTTTAATTATCCCATCCAAATCCGGATTATGACTAGAAACAGGTATTCTAGCGTCCAACACCTCAACCACAACATCAATTAACTTCAAATCCTCAATAATCTGTCTCTTAGTCTTAGCCATATGACCGAGGATACCATGATAGTACGAATTTTCTAAACACCTTATCTGACTCATTTATATTTTCATTTATATCTTTTTTATTAGCCAATTTATTCACTCCTTTGCTTAATTTATACAACATTCTTTAACATTATATCATATTTTTCTATCATTTTACTATCTTGTGATATTGAGCAATTTGTTGCAAGTCCTGCTTTTACTGCATATTCAACAACTTTTTCATTTAGTACTGGTAATGCTCCTGGCATTGCCATACATACTGGACATACATGTGTATTTGGATCAGCACCAAATTCTGTTGGACATGAGCAAAATATCTTTGTTTTTGTTGATAATTCCGCATGTACTTCTAGTCCAATTATCTCTTCATAATCCTGGTTTGCCATTATTTTTCCTCCTATTATTAATCACTTATTATTCCATAAGCATATTTCATTGATAGTATTCTTTCTACTGCATTATCTATCAATTCTATATCTATTTTTCCCGCATTTATTTCATCTAAAACTTCTTGCTTTTGTGCTAAAAAGTCTGATGATATTATCATGTCATTTCCTGCTAATACAGCTTGCACAGCTGTTTCATTATTTTCTGCATATTTTTTTACAGCATCCATTGCTAAGTCATCTGTAATAACTACTCCTGTAAAGTTTAATTTATTTCTTAAAATTTCATGTACATTTTTTGATAATGATGCTGGCATTGTACTATCCATGCATTTTACTATATTATGATTTACTAGTATACATGGAGTTCCATTTTGTATTCCACTTTGAAAAGGTATAAAATCTGTTTGTTCAAATTCTTCCATTGTTCTTTCGTCTATTGCTATTCCTGTATGTGTATCAACATTATCTCCATATCCAGGAAAGTGTTTAAGTACTGATATTATATTTGACTGTTTCATATTTTTTACAATTTCTGCAATGTAATTTGCTGTTGTTTGAACATCTTGTCCTAAAGTTCTTTTATAAATGAATGCATTGGTATTTGATGTAATATCTGCAACTGGTGCTAAATTCATATTAATTCCAAGACTTTTTAGCAATCCTGATTTTTCTTCTGAGTCTTGCAATACTGCATCTATTCCACCTTTATTATAAATTTCCTGTGGTGATAAAAACTTAGAGCTTCTAAATGCTTTATGGGAACTTACTCTTACAACTGTTCCTCCTTCTTCATCTACTCCTAATATCATTTTTATTTTGCTTGCTTTTTGATTGTTTTCAAGCTCAGAAATTATTTTGCTTTTGGTCTTATTATCAAAATCTCTTCCAAATAAAATATAGCCACCGGGTTTTCCATCTTCAATCTCATTTGTTACTCCTGAAGATGGATATCTTGCTAAAAACATTTGTCCAACTTTTTCTTCTAAAGTCATTTTGCTCATTATTTGCTTGACTTTTTCTTTGCATTCAATTATTGAACTGTTATCAGTTACTTTATTATTTTTATTTACTACATTACTTATATAATTCTCATTTATATTATTTGTAGTTTCATCTATTATATTATTGTTTATATTATTTTGTTCAACTTTATTATTAATTATATCAATAGCTATAAATATAGCTACAATTATAAGACAAATCACAATGATTTTTACAGATTTTTTCATCTTTATCTCCAATCATTTTATTTTTTGAATTCTGGTTTATGATTTTGTTTAAATTGTATTTTCTGTTCAAATGTGTAAGCTGCATTTAGTAGTTTAGCTTCACTGAATCTATCTCCTATTAATTGCATTCCTACTGGCATTCCATTTTTATCTACTCCGCAAGGTATCGAGATTGCGGGTACACTTGCGATGTTTATTGAAACTGTACAGATATCTGCTAGATACATTTCAATTGGATTATTTGATTTTGATCCAATCTCAAATGCTGTTGTTGGTGCTACTGGAGTTAATAATACATCATATTTTTTAAAGTTTTCATCAAATTGCTTTTTTACGAATGTACGAACTTTTTGTGCTTTTTTATAATATGCATCATAATATCCTGATGATAATACATAAGTTCCAAGAATTATTCTTCTCTTTACTTCTTCTCCGAAAGCTTCTGTTCTTGACTTTCTGTATAATTCTTTTAGATTTGTAAAGTCTTTTGCTCTATATCCATATCGTATTCCATCAAATCTGCCTAAATTTGAACTTGTTTCTGCACATGCAATTATATAATATGTTGCTAAAGCATATTCAGCTATGCCTAGTGAACATTCTTCAACTTTTGCTCCTAATTGTTTATATGTCTCTATTGCATTTTGTAGCTGCTCTTTAACATCATCTTGTATTCCTTCTCCCAAGAATTCTTTTGGTACTCCAATTCTTAATCCTTTTACATCATTTTTTAATGCTGCTACATAATCCTCTTTTGGTCTATCGTATGATGTAGAGTCTTTTTCATCATGTCCTGTTATTATATTTAATAACATTGCTGAATCTCGTACATCTTTTGTGATGGGTCCAATTTGATCTAGTGATGATGCAAATGCAACTAATCCATATCTTGAAACTAATCCATAAGTTGGTTTTAATCCTACTACTCCACAAAATGCTGCTGGTTCACGTATTGATCCTCCTGTGTCTGAGCCAAGTGCCCATGGTACCAGTTGATACTCGTTGATGGTAAACTTTTTTGACTATCATTATTTTTCTTTTCTGCTCTGATTTTTCTTTTTTGGTACATATCCATTTTAATCACTTCTTTCTATTCTATCATTTAAAAAAATACTTAAAGGTATTTGTTTTTTCGTTTTTAACTTGAAAGTATTATATCATATTTTTGTTTATTTATAAAGTCAAGAGCCTCAAAATATTTATCTTCATATTTGAATATTACTTTTGTATTACCATCTTCACTAACAACAATATCTTCAATTAACTCATCTATCAATAATCTATTTAGTTCATTTATTTTTTCTTTCTTTTTAAATATATTCATCCAATCAGTATCGTTATTTTTTATTGTTTCTTTTTCCTTTTTTGAATACAAATTAGAAATTATGCACAAAATAATTAAAACAATAATAAATAGTACTGATATTAATAATTCTTCAAACATTTCTTACTCCCCCCTCCAAATCCATTTATTTCCATCATTTTTTGATAAAAAAAGCAATACAAAAAACTTGCTGAATTATCTGCTATTGCGCCATCAACATTAAGAGCATTACTGGCAAACAATGTAGATAATCCAAGTTCTACAATTATCTTTAAAATATGTAAAACTTTAAAAATAGAACTTAAAGATTTTTATGACTCTCCATTATTTGATATGGAGAAATTGGAGTATTAAAATAAGAGGCTTGTAATAGCCTCTTTTATCGTTTTATCAGATATATTATTTTTCCTTAATTATATTTTTACTGCAAATATAAGTTACTAAGAAGTATCCTCCATAAATCGCAACAATAAATATTGCAATACCAATTATTGATGATACTAAATTAGCGGCTCCAAAGGCACTTAACAAAAAATTACAAAATTTAATTCCAAATACAGAATGTATAATTGCAACTAATAACGGAAACATAAAAAATATACCAATTTGTCTAAACAATGCTTTATTAATCATTTTTTCATCTACGCCTATTTTTCTTAGCATATTAAACTTTTCTACATTATCACTTGATTCCGATAATTCTTTAAGTGCTAGAATTGCAGCACAAGAAATTAAGAATATAATACCTAAGTATAATCCTATAAAGGTAACCATTGCACCTAGTCCAATACTATTTTCTTTAATTGTCATTTTAGAATCAAAATCAATAACAGTATTATTAGAATTTTCTTTGCAAATTTCACTTAACTCTTTTTCCGAAAGATTTTTCTCATTTATATCTGTAACATTATAATTAGCAGTTAAATATTCATATTTTTTCATTGAATCATTTACTGCATTATCAGGAACAACAAAAACTCCCATATTTGAATATGTTGAATTCATTGCAATAAAACCTTCTACACAACTATCATATTTTGGTTTTAATTCCTTTTCATTTATATTAAGTATTGTATATGCCTTAAGTCCCTCATTCCTGAATTTTACATATTCTGAATAATTAGCAACAATAAAATATTCATCATCATTTAATGTATATTCTTTTAGTCCAAACAATTTTGCAATTTTGTTGTAATCACTTATCTTTACAATACTTTCCTTCTTATTGTATGGCATTAAAGGATATTTATCCTTTGCAATATCATAGTAAGATCCCATACTGGTTTTTAAGTCAATATTATCAAAGTTATAAACATCAAGTTTTACTATATCTTTAAGTTTGTTATCTACATCATAGCCTAATTTTTCAAGTGTATCATATATTGAAATTTTTGAATCTTCTATTTGTTTTTCAGAATAATACTCATAATCAGTTACATTTATAAACTTACCAATTTGAACATCTGCTGGAGCCAATTTTTTCAAATTATTTGTCATAGATATTTTCATAGACATTGCACTCGATAGCACGCAAATCGTTATAAATAACATCAAACATATTATGGTCATCGAAAAAGTCATAGTATTTATTTTACTTGAAAACTGTCTAAGGGTGAAACTATTTAACCCTTTATAATAAGTGTTCTTCATACTTATAAATATTTTTAAAAGCAATCCCGATAAAGACCAAAACACAAAGAAAGTTGAAACAGCACCTATTCCCATAGGAACAAAAATACTATTTGCATAAGTCATTTTCTCAATACCACCAGTAACCTGATAATAAGCAAATCCTAATGCTATACAAGAAATAATAAACACTATTGTACAAAACAATGGATTTTTTAATTTTATTTTTTCAGATTTTTTGTTAGAATGCATTAAATCTATCAATTTACATTTACTAATATTTATAGTATTAAATATCATAACTACAAAATACATAATACTAAAATAAATCAAAGTTTTAATACAAGCATTTGTTGAAAATACGAATTGAAATCTAGTTAAATCTGCTTCAAACATATTAGCAACCAAAATACTCATCAATTGTGATAATAAAAAACCTATTCCTAAACCAACTACCAATGAAACTATACCTATTATTAATGTTTCAATAAATAATATTAAGGATATTTTCTTTTTGCTCATTCCAAGCGTTAAATAAACTCCAAATTCTTTATTTCTTCTTTTTATTAAGAATCTACTTGCATAAACAATTAAAAACGCTAATATTATAGATACAAACACGCTAACACCAGAAAGAACATTGGTCATAAGTTTTATTATTTCTGCTGTTGTTGATGATACCTTCATCATAACTGACTGATCATCTATTGCATTGAACACATAAAAAATTGCAACACCTAGTATCAGAGTAAAGAAATAGATGGCATAATCCTTTATACTCTTACTAATATTTTTTAATGATAACTTAAAGAGCATCGTTTAAGTCACCACCAAGTAATGTTACAACATCTATTATTTTATCAAAAAATTCTTTTCTAGAATTTGTTCCTTTAATTATTTCATTAAAAATTTTGCCATCTTTGATAAATATGACTCTTGAAGAATAACTTGCAGTAAACGCATCATGTGTCACCATAAGAATTGTTGCTTGTAATTCTTTATTCAAATAATCAAATTTTTCTAAAAGCATTTTAGCTGACTTTGAATCCAATGCACCTGTTGGTTCATCTGCAAGAATTAACTTTGGATTAGTAATTATTGCTCTTGCACTAGCGACTCTTTGCTTTTGACCTCCACTCATTTGATATGGATATTTATTAAGTACATTAACAATATCCAGTTCTTTTGCAACTTTTTTAATTCTTGTATCAATTTCTCTTGAATTCACATTTTGAATAGAAAGTGCCAAAGCAATATTTTCATAAGCAGTTAAAGTATCAAGTAAATTAAAATCTTGAAATATAAAACCTAACTCTTCCCTTCTAAACTTATTTAGACTATTTCCTCTTAATTTTGTGATATCATTACCTGCTACATAAATATGTCCAGATGTAACTTTATCAATTGTAGATATACAATTTAAAAGAGTAGTCTTTCCAGAGCCACTTGCTCCCATTATTGCAACAAATTCTCCCTTTTCAACATCAAATGATAGGTTATCAATTGCTTTTGTAAGACTAGATTTATTGCCATAATATTTTTCAATTTTATCAATTTTTAAGATATTTTCCATAATCTTTCTCCTTTCTGATTACATTGTAATATAAAAGATAGGATTAGTCGTTATTCTAATATTACAGAATATTACAATTTTGTAATATTTATTTTTAGTATCCAAATCTGCATAAACTTTAATCAACTTTATAAAAATCATTTTTATAAAAGATAATTGTAATTTTGGTATATTTATGTATTTCAGATTCAATAATTATCTTATGTCCTAATTTATCGCATAATTTCTTGACAATATAAAGTCCCATACCTGTTGATTTTGCCATTATTCTACCGTTTTCACCAGTGAAAGATTTATCAAATACTCTTTTTATATCATTTTTAGGTATTCCTATTCCATTATCCCAAATAGTTAGATATACTTTATCTTTTTCATCTTTTACACTGATTTTTATTATTGGATCGTTATTATTTTTTTTATATTTAATACTATTGTTTATAATCTGATTTAATACGAACTCTAACCATTTTGAATCCGTTAAAACTTTTTCATTATGAATATCAACTTCAAGATTAACTTTGTTTTCTAATAAGTCATCTTTATTTTTTAAAGCAACATCTTTGATAATCTTCTGCAATTCAATTTCTTTGATAAGATAATCTTTCTCGGCATTTTCGCTTCGAACGAAATATAAAATTTGATCTATATAGTTATCTAACTTTCTAATTTGTTCTATATATCTCTTATCAAACATATTTTTGTTGTTATGAATTAATAAAGTTAAACTTGCTACTGGAATCTTTACTTCATGAATCCACATTTCTACATATTCCTTGAAATCGGTAATACTTAAATTATATTCTTTTACATTTTCAATCATTGACTTGTTTATATCATAAAGAATTTGATAAAAAATTTCGCCATCATAAAAGTTTGGCTTCTTTAACATTTCTAAAATTAAATATTTTTTATCTAACTTATCAAGCGTATTTAATATTTTTTTGTAAAATTTGTATTTCCTGAAATAATCAAAAATAATATTAAATGTTGCAACTAAAAAAAATAATATTGTCAATGCTATTTTCAAATCATTTTCCACTTTAAATGCGTTTAACATAAGAATAGCAATTATGAATCCAACAATTGACACAGTTATCTGTACTGTTTTATCTAATAAATATTTTTTAAAACTCATAATAATTTATACCCTTGTCCTTTTCTTGTTTCAATTCTATTTTCAAGTCCAAAATTTTGTAATTTATTTCTCAATCTACTAATATTTACTGTTAGAGCGTTGTCATTGATAAACTCATCATTGTTCCATAAGTCTGTCATTAAATCATCACGAGTTACTATTCTACCACGATTACTTAAAAGATATGTAAAGATAATCATTTCATTTTTAGTTAGTTCTAATACCTTTTCACCTTGTTTCAATATTCCTTTTTGTGGATTAACACTAATATTATCATAAAATAAGTCGTCCATATTATTATCCATTCGTTTAAATATATTTTGTATTCTCAATAATAAGATTGTTGGGTTATATGGCTTAGTAATATAATCGTCTGCACCATAAGATATAGATAAAACTTCATCTACTTCTCCTACCCTGCTCGTAACCATAATAATAGGAACATTAGATTCTTTTCTAATTTCTTTTAATAAAATTTCACCATTTTTATTAGGTAAATTAATATCCATTAAAATTAAATCAAATTTCATATTTTTTATATTTTCTTTAACATTATCAAACTTTTCTATAATTAATACTTCATACCCTGAATTTTCTAACAAAGATTTTAACTCATTTCTGATGATTTTTTCATCTTCTATAATTAATATTTTTTTCATAGTTTGTCTCCTTTCATAATTTGCTTTTTTAATCATTCATATTATATCACTTTAATTTTATAAATTATAATAATTCAGAAAATTAAATATAATTATTTTATAATTTTTTCTGCTTCAACTTTATCTAGGTTACCATATTTAATCATTTTATTTATAACTTGCCTCTGTCTTTCAATTGCTAAATTTTTATTTTGAATTGGATTATATAAAGACGGAGCATTTGGGATTCCTGCTAGCATAATTGATTCACTATCATTCATATCTTTTGGTAATTTATTAAAATAACCTAAACTTGCTGACTTAACAGAATAAAATCCATTGCCAAAATATGAAGTATTCAAATATAATTCTAATATTTCATCCTTATTGTAGTTACTTTCTATGCTAAATGCCATAAAAATTTCTGCAACTTTCCTTACTATTTTCTTATCTTGTGTAAAATAGATATTCTTGGCTAGTTGTTGGGTAATTGTGCTTCCTCCCTCTACAAATTTCATTTTTTTTATATCATTTACAAATGCTCTTCCAATAGAAATGACATCTATCCCAAAATGTTTGTAAAATCTATGATCTTCAACTGATACAACTGCTTTTAAATATATTTGAGGCATATCATCAATTTTTGTATAATCTTCTTTTTGCCTAATTGTTGTAATTTTATCCTTTAATGGCATTTTATTTATGGCATTCTTATACATTTGATAACCACTACAAATAAAATAACTTCCTATACAAATAAATATTAATAAAACTGTTATTGTAATCTTTTTAACTAATTTCATATAATGCTAATCCCTTCTTTACTAAAAAGTAATTTATTGCAGTAATATTATCATTTTTTATCATATAAGTCGTCATTCTAATATTACTCAATATTACAATTTTGTAATGTAATTTAATTATGTATCAAGGCTATTTCATAATTTTAGAAATAACCTTTTTTATTTTAAAATATAGAATTAGTATTTCTATACTTAATTTTAAAATTGCAATTAGCATACTTACTCAGCCTTAAAGTAGTTAAATTACTCTGAGGATCAACATCTACAACTAACACTCTTTTTCCTTG
>USMK01000001.1 GCA_900555835.1 uncultured Clostridium sp. | reverse complement strand
TTACCACAACAAATTTCCAAATTGCAATACCTTTTGCTCATTTTCCAATTTTTCCATAATCAAGATATATCATTTATCATTTGTAGCATTACCATTTCCACTTACCGGAATGGTTTCTCCCAGATAAGTTGATTGTGGTTTTATTAGGGCCTTAAAAAAATCCTTATTTCTAGCAACAATTTCTCTGGTTTCTCTTGCCCATTGACCTGCATATGGTCTTGGATTTGAAGCTACTCCATATGCCTCCATTCCAAGCTTTTTAGCTATATATATCGACCTGTATAAATGATATTTTTGTGTTACAATAACAACTTTATTTGCTTGAAAAATTTCTTTTGCTCTGTAAATACTATCATATGAAGAAAAACCAGCATGATCCATAAAAATATCTTCTGACGGAACTCCCTTATCAATTGCAAATTGTTTCATTACATTAACTTCGTCATAATCCTGTCTACCATGATCTCCCGTCATAATTATTTTAGCGGATGTCCCATTTTTATAAAGCCTAATTCCTTCAAGTAATCTATCTTCAAGCATCGGAGTTGGTTTATTATTCTTCACTCCACATCCCAAAACAATAATACAATCCACATCTCCAAGTTCAGCTGCTTTCTCCTCTGAAACGATATCTCTTCTTGTAGAAAGCACAACAAACAAATTTATTCCCAAAATAACCAATATAACTATTGCCACTACCATAAATGCAATCTTTACCATCCTACTCATAATCTCCCTCCGTTTTTTTGTTTTTTGCACGGACAACCGCCAACCTCAACGCTTTTTTCTCCGTCCCCTCAATTCATCCCTTGACTTTTCATTCTATTTTGTGTATTATTATATCATAATGTTTATAAATGAGCCATCATTTTTAGGAGGAATTTTAGAATGATTAAAAAATTAAAATTAGTATTACTTTTACTTACAATTTTATTATTTTTCACAGTACCAAGTTTTGCAATTGATATGGACTTAAACAATACAGCAGATAATACAAGCACAACTAACTCTACTGTACCTAGCAACAATTTAAATACTGCTTCAAACACAAGTTCTTCTCTTGGAAATACACCAAGCACATTAGGTTCAAGTTCTTCTGATTCTACATCATTAACATCATCTGCTTCAAGTGGAAGTGCTAGTGTAAGCTCACTTTCTTCTTTACCAGAAGCAGATTTAGGACTAAACAATATTTTAAATATTTTGCTTATAGTAATCGGAATTTTGTTAATTCTTTTAGGTATTGCAATAATAATTAGATTAAGATAATTTTTTTGATATGGGATATATTTCCCATATTTTTTTGTGCATTTTTCTACATATTTTGCCTTTTTTAGTTATTTTTATTTGAATATTTTATTTTTTTCAACTAATAATATTATTAGTTTTCGAATAGAAAATTATCAATAATTTTGGAGGTAAATTATGACTAAAAAAATTTTAATTGCATTAATTGTTTTATTTGCTACATTATTTTTGAGTAATACTGTTCTTGCAGAAAGTGCAATAGAAAACGGTATGAAAGACATTGGCTCAGAAGTTAAAGAATCTTGGGATAAAATGGGTGGAGCAGTACAAAATGTTGGAAACAATGTAAAAGATGCTGTAAACAATAATGACTACACAGCAATCCGAACATCAACCGGTACTGAAAGCAATGTTCTTGGAATGAGCCCTACCGCTTGGACTTGGGCTGTTATAGTTGTTTTAGCAGTAGCAATAGTTGCTCTTATCTGGTACTATGATGCCCAAAAAACTAACGAAAAACGTAACAAATAATTTTAGGCAGGCATTTTTGTCTGCCTTACATATTGACTTTGGGTATTTTGATGCTATAATTATTGTATTATATTTTAGAACATATGATAAATTTTTTACATTGACTATAACAATGCCTTAATTAGGCATATAAGAAATGGAGATATAATATGAGTAGTGTAATTTCAAAAAATCCAACTGCTAAACATAATTATTTTATAGAAGACACCATTGAAGCCGGAATTGTACTTTATGGCACAGAAATAAAATCTATTAGAAATGGCAAAGTTAATATTAAGGATTCATATGCAGGAATAAAAAATGGAGAAATTTTTGTTTATGGAATGCACATAAGTCCATATGAACACGGAAATATTTTTAATAAAGACCCGTTAAGAGATAGAAAATTATTACTTAATAAACGCGAAATCCTTAAACTTTATAATTTAACCAAACAAAAGAATTATACCTTAATTCCAATTAGCTTATACTTTAAAGGCAACAAAGTTAAAGTTGAACTTGGTGTATGCAAGGGAAAAAAATTATATGACAAAAGAGAAGAATTAGCTAAAAAAGATGCTGAAATGTATATAAGAAAAATGAGATAACAGCCATTTATAAATAATTGTAGAATATAAAGCGTAATAAAAGGAGGGAAAATTTTTACCCCTCCTAAATTAAATATATTTTATCGTTCTATGTCTTGTTCTTGAACTTTTGATATATCCCTATACTTAATATTTTCCATATTAAATCCATTCAACACTAAATCAACTCGTAAAGCACTTTTTAGCTCACTTGGTACTAAATTTGTATTATATATTTCCGTTAATGGAATCAGTGTTGGAATATAATGTCCTCCTTTTTTAATATGCTGTGGATCTGTAAATTCTGGACCTGTTCCAGTTCCAAATTCTCCATCAACATATTTACAAAGAAAATAATTATGTACATTTGTTTCATTTTCTTGAGTATACAATAATCGAATTGTTTCTGATTGTATTCCTAATTCTTCTTGTATTTCACGCACTGCTGTTTCTTTAACTTTTTCTCCTTCTTCTACACCACCACCAGGAACTACAAAGAAATCATCAATTATTTCTGGATTAGTTTTACTTGGTTTTAATCTGTGAACTAAAGCTAAACATTTTTTTCCATCTTCATCTGGTATAACTAGTAAACCTCTAGAAGTTATTCTTTTTTTATTACTTTCCATACTTTCATTCTCCTTTACTTTATTTGGATTTGATATCATATCAACAATAATATTTGCATAATTAAATATTTGTGATTTGTTTTCCCCTTTAATAACTTGCTCTGTATTAAATTCTGGCAAATTATATAATGAAGCAAATTTTTTATATACATCATGATAATCTAGACAATCTATTCCATTTTGTATTAAAATATTTCTCATAATATGTGAAGCATTCTTAAAAATTACATCATAATTCTTTTCGTTTTCTTCATATAAACTTCTTCTTAGAACATGCAATTCACTTGGCATACACTCTCTATATGCTAATTTTATATCATCAAATGTGTATTTTTTCAAATTTAATGTACGATCATATATTAATGGTTGGAAATCTCCTTGTTCCATTTTATATATTGCATATTTCGTTTTAGTATCTAATTCATCATCCTGCAATTCTCTTGCACTAAATACTGTTGTACCAACTTTTATAGGAATTTGTTTTACAATATCATTCAAATCTTTCCTAATGTCTTTATCATAAGGTTCCATGACGATAATTGTATCTATGTCACTATACCCATCATGTACACATTCTCTTGCACAACTTCCTGTTAATGTTAATAATTTTACTTTATTTCCAAACTTAGCTAAGATTTCTTCTTTAAATATTTTTATAGCTTCTCTGTAACTATCTGGAATATTTTTTTGATTTTCATCGTACAATTCACCAGTATATTTAGTTTTGGCAGAAGCAATAGTATCTAACTTACTATATAATTCATAACTTGTCCCATTATTATCAATTACAAAGTCTGCAATTTCTTTAATCTTATCTGCTCCCATCGCTCTCTTTTCAACATCTTTTGCTTGTACTTGTTCCATTGATTGTTTTACATCTATTCCTTCACTTAATGCATTTCTTATAACTCGGTTTTTCAAATTAGTATCTATATACATAATCAAAAATTGTTCTCCTAATTGAGCTTTTAATGCCTTCGTTAATTCAAAATCATGAAGACTTTCTAATGAAATTGCATCTTTATAATATTGCTTTTGAAATAACATAGCAATTTGATTTATTTCTAAAAGTGATACTAGAGCACTATTATTTCTGTAAAACTTCAACGGATCATCTACATCATATCTCTGAGCCATTTGTTCAAGAAAATATCTAAACTTTAAGTTCCATATATCATGCTTTTTACTTAAATATTTTCCAGTTCCACTTTTTCCACATTCACTTAGTCCTCCTAATGCATAAATCTTTTTATCTTGATTTGGAAAAAGAGTAGTCTTTTTTAATTCATCAAAAATAACACTATTTAATTTTTGATAAACTTCTTCAATCGAACCAGTTGCATCAAATTCATCATAATCACCATTTTCAATTTGCTCTTGAATAATTTCATTTTGATATTCTTGATATTCACTATATGTTCGAGCTTTGTCTAAAATTAATCCTGTAAATTTTCTTTGTCTTGTTAATTCTTTCCTTAATTTAATACTTTTAGCAATATTAAAAAACAAATCTTTATCTTCAAGAGAATCTACTCCAAAATTTAATTTTGCTTGTTCTACCATTTTTATTGCTTCATCTTTACTTATCCCTTTATACATAAGAGTAGCAATTACTCTAGCATCGAAATTTTTTATTCCTTTATCTACTATAACTATTGGTTTTTTAGAATGTATTATGTTCAAATTGCGATTTTTTAAGCTTTCATAGATAACATCAACAAATTGCTGGGCAGAACTCTCATGAAACCACCATTCAAAGCTGTCCTTTGGCAACTTTGAAAAAGGATAATATTTATCAAGTCCATCAATCTTTTCAATAATATCTGGATTATCTTTTACTAGCAAATCCAACTGTGTTGTTTTTCCGCTTCCATCGACTCCATTAAAACTAATAACACTTTTCATTAAATATTATTTTCTCCTTTCCATATTATATAATCATTTAATATTAAATAATCCATAGGAGTATTACAAAACATAACAAGAGCATCTTTGGGACTTTCTACTATTGGTTCTCCTCCACGATTAAATGAAGTGTTTAACAATACTGGAACATTTGTAATATTATAAAATTCCACTAATAAATTATAAAATTTATCATTGTCCACTTTATTAACTGTTTGGACTCTACCTGTACTATCTACATGAAGAGTCGCTGGAATTTTTTTTGCATTTTCTTCTTTTGCTTGTCCAATATTTAACATATAAGGAGAAGGAATATTAAGTTCAAAGTATTCATTTACTTTTTCTTCTAAAATCGCTGGAGCAAAAGGTCTAAACATCTCTCTATGTTTTATCTCTGCATTTATTTTATCTTTCATTTCATTTGGATATGGAGCACATAAAATACTTCTATGTCCCAAAGCTCTTGGGCCAATTTCTGATCCTCCTTGAAACCACCCTATAATATTTCCTTCCGCTAAGATTTTTGCAGTATCCATCTCTATATTTTTACTTTTTTTATAATTAAAATCAAAACTTTTAACTGAATATGGTAATACATATTTAATTTGCTTTTTTTCTAGCACATCTAAAATTTCATCTTCTGTATATTCTCTACCAAAATATGCATTTTTTAACTTAAATCTGTTAGAATAATTAAAATGATGATAATATCCATAAAGAGCATTACCTATTGATTGACCTGTATCATCACAGAATGGAGGAACAAATACATTTTCTATTTCAGTTTCTTTAAGAATTTTATTATTGATTACTCCATTTAGAAATACTCCACCTGCCAGACATAAATTTTTTATCTTATATTTATCATATAATCTTTTTACTAATTCAATAATTATTTTCTCTGTTCTATCTTGCACAAAATATGCAGCATCTTTGTTGTCAAAACCTAATCCCATTTTACCAAAATCCATATTATTCTTTTTACAAAAATTATAAGAGCCATGATAATATTTTCCTTCACATTTACTACCAATTTCACATTCATCATTTATTTCATATAAATCAATATTAGGATATTTTTCTTTACCATATGAGGCTAGCCCCATTGTTTTACCAGCTTCTTGTGCACTCCAACCACAATAATTAGTAAATGTCTCGTAAGTTCTCCCAATTCCTTTATATTTTGAGCGTTGTGAATTATTACCGCCAATTTTTGTTATTATTTTATTTTTGGCTATATAATAGCTTTCAGTAGTATTCAAATTTCCCTGACCATCAACAATAATTATCATTGCTTCTTCAAATGGAGACATGAAATATGTACTGTATGCATGAGATAAGTGGTGATCTACTGATATAAATTTTTTACTATCTACCCCTAATATATCGAAATCCCCCATATATTCGTCGGGTAAATACTCTCCATAATTACTTGATACAAATAGGTCAACATCTTTTGCTTCGATTCCTAATTCTTTTAAGCAATATATAAAAGAATACATATATCCTTCTGAATACTTTTTTCTGTTTAACCTTTCTTCAGGAATTGATATGATATCATTTTCCTTTATAATTGTACAACTTCCATTATGCCCAACATTAAATCCCACAATAGTTTTATTTGAATTTAAATTTGTTTTCATTATTTCTCCTCTAATAAATACTATTTAAAAATTTTTTCAAATCATCTGTACTTTTTATGTTATCTTTTTCATAAAATAGAATTAAATATGCAAGAGATAATATTTTATCTTTCTGTTCCATATTATTTAGGTTAAATACTGCTAAAATTTTCATAGATAAATAATTTTTAAATTCTTCATACCAATTTTCAAAGTTTGTTTTTTTAATAATAGGTTCTATTATTAAATCTATATACATATTTATAGCATCTTTTCTAATCGGTCTTATATTAAATCTTAAACAATTATCGGATAAAAATACCTCATTCTTTTTTTGGTATATTTTCTCATGCTTTTCAAAGGCTTTTTTATTATATTTTAATGATAAATATTCGCCTTGTACAATATAATACCAAACAAAAGTAGCAAATTCAGCCATTAATGGTGTATCTCCGCCACATAAATAATCAAGTATCATTCCATCTTCACATACATTCAAATCGTTTGGATCACATTGACTAATAATTGTATATGTCTGTCTTTGAAAACTATAAAATTTTTTTACATCTTTAATTATATTTTGTACTTTTTGTAAGTTTATAGTTTCATTTTTAAACTTAATAGGTTTTAATTCATTTATGGGATTATAGAAATCTTCATTGTAATATTTTTCCAATCTACTTTTAACTCTATCTTTAAAGAAAATATCCACATTTTTTGTATATTTAAATTTCAAAGTCTTTTCAAATACACTCTTGTATTGATTAAGTATCATAATAAAATCTTTTGTTATTGTATTATTTTTAGCAAAATAATCTACCAATAATCCATGATTATCGTAAATGCTTCTATTATATTCATATATAAGTATTCCATTATTGTTTTGGGAATTTTTATATATGAGCCTTGGAACATTATAATATTGCTTTATTTTTTTATATCCATTTAGTTCTTTTTTATATTCATAATATGAATTAATTTTATAGAAGAATGGATATTCTCCTATATAAAATGAACCATTAATATTATTCTTATTAATGTTTTGATTATATATATTAATAATGTTGTTATTGTTTATCATCTCAATAAGCTTCTTCCTCCATCTATAGTAAATATATTTCCAGTTGTATAATCACTAAAATTCTCTAAAACACTAATTACAAAATTTGAAATTTCTTTTGGCTCTGCAATCCATTTCATTGGTATCTTTTCTAGTGTTTCATTCCTTTTTTCTTTTATATTTATCCATTCTTTGTTCATATCTGTATTGCATGCTCCATAAGAGATACCCAATACGCTAATATCTGAGTCAACAAACTCTAATGCCATTTCTTTTGTTAACATTTCAATGCCAGCTTTTGAGGCATCATAAGCATACTTATTTTTTCTGACAACCTCACTATGTACAGACAGCATATTAATAATCTTGCCATTATTATCAATTAGTTCTCCAATTATTTTTGAACAGATAAAAGTCCCTATCAAGTTTGTATTTATAACATTTTTAAAATCTTCTATACTCGTTTCAAAAAAAGATGATGAAGTCTGTTTCGCTGCATTATTTATTAAAATGTCAACTTTTCCTTCTTTATCTAAAATTATTTTTTTTGCCCTAGATATATCAATCTCATTTGATATGTCACCTTGTATATAAGTAAAATTCTTAAATTTTTCTTCGATTTTTTCACCATTATCTTTATCAGTATCAATACCATACACTCTAGCATTTTTTGTTAAAAAACTTTCTGCACATGCCTTTCCAATTCCATTGCTTGCACCTGTAATTACTACAATTTTATTTTTAAAATTCATAATACCACCTTATATTAAGCCATTAGATTTCCATGTTTTTTTACATTCTTCGTATTCATTCTGCATTTTTTTCCATATCTTATAATTAGAAATTTTATCCTTTGAAATATCCAAAAATAATTTATATTTATAATTATGTATATAAACAAGTTTTTTGTCAATTGAATATTTATAATATTGCATTTTGTCTTCAATATCATAACATTTTAATAATAGAGCATCATCACCATACTTCAAACATCTAGCATACATATCAACTAATACTTCTTCTTCATTTCCAACTGAATAATCAGCAGTAGTATTTAATATTAATTCCACAATTTTATTATTGTATTTATTTTTCAATTCACTTTTCAATATATTCGTATCCTCAAAGATATCGTGCAAAAAACCTGCTTTTACCATATTAGTATCAAATCCATCTTTTTGAATATTTAATCCAACTCTAATACTATGAATCAATGTATTTGTATTATTTTTGCTTTCTTGTAGTTTTTCTACCAAAAAATAAATACATTCTTCATATTTTTCATCAATTTCTTTTCTATTCATAAAATCATTCCTTTTAGATGTTCTGATTTAGCTTCCTCTATTAAACTAAATTTCTCGTCTTTATATTCCAAAATACTATATGATGTATTTTCTTGCTGTTTTAATTTATTACACTCTTCAATATTTAATTTTTTAACCAAACATAAAAAACTACTAATAGCAATTCCGTGAGATATAATAGCAATCCTTTTCCCTAAATTGTCATTAGTAATTTTTAAAATACAATTTTTTATTCTTTTTTGTAATTCAATGAAATCCTCTTGATTTGGTATTCCTACAGGATAATGGTAGACTTCTTTCCATTCTTTTTTTATTTTGGGATATTTTTTATTTATATCGGTCCAACACATTCCGTCACAAACCCCGTAATCAATCTCATGTAAATCATTTGCAATATTTACCAAATTTATGTTGCACTCTTTCATAACAGTTCTCGCCGTATCTACGGCTCTTAAAAGAGGACTAGAATATAACTCTGTTATTCTATATTTTTTCAATTTACTTGCTAATAGCACTGCCTGTTCTTGTCCTTTTTGAGTTAACTTAAAATCTGTTATACCAGAAAGTTTATTTTCGATATTACCTTGACATTCTGCATGTCTTATTAAATAAATTGTTGTTACCATAAATACTCCCATTTTCAATTTCTTTATATAATATCACATTTTTATACATTTTGTCAATTAAACTTTCATTATGTATTAATATGATAAATTTATATATATTTATGCATCTGTTCTGGATATATATTTTTTTTATTATTCTTAAATTCATTAACGTCAACCCAATAAGCATCGACTTCACAATTATCATCTATTATATGGTATTTTTCTTTGATGTCCTTTTCTTGTATTTTTATATTATAAAACAAAATTAGCTCGTGAGCTTTTTTTCCTTGATATGTAAATATATTTTCTGAAATCCCCAGAAAATCTTCAACAATAATGTCAATACCTAATTCTTCTTTGTATTCTCTTTTTAATGCTTCTTGACTTGTTTCTAAGAATTCTATGCCTCCTCCTAGGCATCTATAAAATGTCTGTTGTTTTATCTTATCATATCCTTCACTAACTAATATTTTATTTTTATCCATTGCAATTCCTAATACAACTGGTCTAATTTCTTTAAATTTATCCATTCAATACCTCCATATTTTTTACTATTAACAATAATATTATCATAAAATCTAATATGTTCCATAGATATAGTAAAATGGCGACTTCAATAATGTCCTTATTTAATGTCGCCATTTGGTTTTATTTCATAAATGATTTTGTAATTTTATCAAATATTGTTTGAACACTGCTATATGAGTCTTTTAATACGGCCATGGTTAAGATTTTTACACTTCCGTTGTCTTCAAAAGCAACTTGTGTAACATGAAGTTGTATTGTTTTTCCGTCTTGTTCTGATTCTGTATCATAATTTAAAATATATGCCTTTCTACCATTTAAGTTTACTATGTTTTCATCAATATCAGAAAGCATTGTCATTTTTTGAACCAAATACAATTTTTGGAACGAAATATAAGTATCAAAATCTTGTACAATAGTATCATCTCCACCAATTGTATCTGTTGCATAATTTACAGAAGCACCTTTTCCGTCTGCTCCCATAAAAGCTGGCGCTTCGTCTGTTCCAACTTTAACCCATTTGCTTGGATACATAAAACTTACCCCATCAGTTGTTGTGTATGTGGTATATGTTCCATCTTCAATTTTGTTGTATTTTTCCAATTCTTCTAATGGTGTGCTTGCAGTAGCTGTACTAGTAGAATTAGTAGTATTATTGGTATTGTTTTCTGTTCCACTATTATTTTCTTTGTTTGTATTTGTTGCAAAGTAAACTGCCACTAGTACAATTGCAATTACTATTATTGCAACTACAATTGCAATTTTTGTTTTCTTTTTCATAAAAAGTTCATTCCTTTCCCTTTTCCTATTCGATTATGCTTTGTTGCTTGAACCAAACACATTGCGAATTTTATTTTGTACTATTTCTTTTATTGCTGTTCTTGCTTCTCCACAATATTTTCTAGGATCAAAAACTTCTGGGCTTTCTGCAAATACTCTTCTTATATTAGCTGTCATTGCTAATCTTAAATCTGTGTCAACATTTATTTTTGATACTCCACTTAAACTTGCCTCATGTAGTATTTCGTCTGGTACACCTTTGGCCCCTGGTATGTTTCCACCAAAATTATTGCACATATTTACCAATTCCGGAATTACAGTTGAAGCTCCATGTAATACAATTGGTGTATTAGGTAATTTTTCTTTTACTTTTTGTAATATATCAAATCTTAAATGAGCATCACCTTTAAATTTGTAAGCTCCATGGCTTGTTCCAATTGCAATAGCAAGTGAATCACAGCCTGTTCTTTGCACAAATTCATATGCTTGGTCTGGATCTGTGTATCTTGCATCATCTTCTGCAACATTTACATCATCTTCTATTCCTGCAAGTTTTCCAAGTTCAGCTTCTACTACAACTCCTTTTGAATGTGCATAATCAACAACTTTTTTTGTTAAAGCAACATTTTCTTCGAAATCGTATTTAGAACCATCTATCATTACAGATGTAAATCCTGCATCAACACAGGCTTTGCAAGTTTCAAAATCTGGTCCGTGGTCTAAGTGTAATACTATTGGAATATTTGTTTCCATAGTAGCTGCCTCTACCATTTTTAAAAGATAATTGTATCCAGCATATTTTATTGCACTAGAAGATGCTTGTAAAATAACTGGTGAATTTTCCTCACTTGCTGCTTCTACAATTCCTTGTATAATTTCCATATTATTAACATTAAAAGCACCTATGGCAAAATGCTCTTTCATTGATTTTTCAAACATTTCTTTTGTTGTAACTAATGGCATAATATTTTTCCTCCTTAATTTCTATTATTAATATAGTGTATTTTATTTCTAAATTTTATGTATGTCAAGAAAAAAGCTGAAAATTTATAAAAACTTTCAGCTCTTCTCCTATAAAACTATTCGTCTTCTCCATCATCTGCATACTCATAGCTTCCACACATTGATTCGTCTGGTTCTTGTGTGTTGCAATCCCTACAAGGTTCTACACTTATTTCTTCTAGCATACATTTGCATTTAGCTTCGTCATTGTATAAACAACTTGAAACTGTACAATTTATTTTTTGATTTTTTTCCATTTTATAATCCTCCTAAAAAATTTTGCATTCATATTATATGTAATTTTTAAAATTTTATTAGGTTTATATAAAATTAAATTTCGTCAACAGTGTCGATTCCAAGTAAATTTAAAGATGTTTTAGTAACAATTCCAATTGCATTTATTAGTTGTAATCTCATGTTTTTAAGTTCTTCTGTTTCAGCATTTAATATTGAATAATCGTGATAATAACTTGAAAACATTTTTGTTAATTCATATACATAATTTGCAATTAAATTTGGTGTTAATTTTTCTGTTACTTTACTTACTATTGTTTTGAATTCTTCTAATTTCTGGATAAGTTCAATTTCTGCTGGTTCTTTTAGTAAATCAAATCTTGTTAATTTTTCCATTTTTTCAAAATTTGCTTTATTTAATATTGAGTTAATTCTAGCATAATTGTATTGTATGTATAAACTTGTATCTCCATCAAAACTCAAAGATTTCTCTAAATCAAATATAACATTTTTTTCTAATGAACCTTTTAATATTGTATATTTAACAGCTCCATAAGCTATTTTTTTAGCTTTTTCTTCGTCAATCTCTCCATTATTTCTTTTAGCTAATTCTTGTTTTGTTTTTTCTAATATTTCCTTCATAAAATCTTCAAGTAATACCACTGTTCCATTTCTTGTAGACATTTTACCATCTGGTAATAAAACAAATGAATAATGAACAGCTTGTGGTGCTTGGTATCCTAGTAAATCTAGCACTGCACTAATTTGCTTAAAGTATAATTTTTGGTCCTCACCTAAAATTATTATGTTTTTGTCTGCATTTCTATTTGCTTTGTAAATACTATATGCAATATCTCTTAAAGGATACAAAGATGTTTTGTCTGCTCTTGTTACAACTAAAACCGGTGATTTCATTGGAATTTTGTATTCTTCTTGATTTATAGCAAGTCTGCCATCTTCTGCTTCAAACAATTTTCCTGTTTCTTCTAATTTTTTCAAAATTTCATTAACTGTTCCATTTAAAATAAAGTCTGATTCATAATCAAAATAATCATAATGAATTCCAAGTTCAGCGAAAATTTTTCTTTGACCATCTATACAAATTTGAACAATATTTCTGAAACTTTTAATTGTTTCTTCATCTCCATTTTCAAGTTTGTTTAAATTATCAAACACTTCTTGTTCTAGCTCCTTGTTTTCTTTAACTTCTTTATTTATATCTATATATAATTGTAATAGTTCGTCAAATGTAACATTGTCTTTTCCTTTTGTTCCAACTAAAAGCATAGAAATTTGTTTTCCTATATCATTTACAAAATAGTGTGTTTCAACTTCATAGTTATTAAATTTTAGTAATTTAACAATAGAATCTCCAATTAAAGCATTTCTAGCTCTTCCAATGTGTGGAGAAGCATTTGGATTGATGCTTGTATGCTCAATTAAAGCCTTTTTTCCATCTCCTACATTTTCTGATCCATATTTATCCTGCTTAGTTTCAATTTCTTCAATTACACTTTGAGCATATAAATCTTTTTTTATAAAAATATTAACATATCCAGAAACAACTTCAACCTTTTCTATTTCGTCAGCAACTAGCTTGTCCTTAATATCACTAGCAATATCCTGTGGTGATTTTCTAAATTCCTTAGCCAATCTAAAACAAGGAAAAGAAAAATCTCCCATCTCCAAATTAGGTGATTTCTCAATACTTTTCTCAATTTCACTACTATCTTTATCTAAAATCTCTGCAATTTTATTTGCAACAAGTTTTTTTAGTTCCATTTATTTTCCTCCTAAAATCTCTTTTTCGCTATTTAGTTATTATACCAAGAAAGTTTTCAAAAGTAAATACAGCAAGCTTTACAAATTAAAAAAAGAAGCCAAAAATTAAAAATGGCTTCTTTTTAGGGTAATGTTTAGTAATTAGTGGATGACATAGTCATCACGGCGGGGTGTGAGTGTAGATAAAGCAATAATCAATCCAATTACATATAACATAATTTCTCCCTCCCTTTAAATTAAGGATATTTATATTTTAACACAATTTGTAATTCTAATCAAGTTTTATTAGTTCGAATTCTCTATTTCCAAATCCAAGTTCACTTGCTACTTCTATTGTGTGAACTCCGTGACTATTTTCAATTAAGCTTCTTTAACAGCTATCATAAGTTCATTGTCTTGTACTAGTCTGTCCAAATTTTGATAATTATATCTATCTCCTGTGAAAAATACTTTGTATTTCATATTTTCGAACTTATTTTTAGCTAGTTCCAAAAATTTGCTAGTATCCTCTACTGATAAATTGTTTTTTACCCTTAATTCGTAGAATGTAAATCTTACAAAATCTTCATTTTCCGCAATTTTATTGCTTATATAATCATCTATGAATTTTAAATCCATTTTCTTCACTCCAAATCCAAAATTTGCTATTATTATATCATATATCACAAAAATTTGTGTGAACATTTTGTGATTTTTTTACAATTATTTTATATATAATTCATTCTCTTTTAAATCAACTGATACTGTTGTGTTTGGTAAAATCTTTTCTGTTAAGATTTCTTTTGCAATCAAAGTTTCTAGCTTTTTCTGAACAAATCTTTTTAATGGTCTTGCACCATAAACTTCGTCATAACCATTGTCTATTAAATATTCTTTTGCACTATTACTTACTTCTAGTTTTATGTGCTTGTCTTCTAGTCTCTTTTCTAGGTCAACTATTAGCAAATCTAGTATTTTAGAAATTTCTTTTTTCTGTAATGGCTTGTAGAATACAATTTCGTCTAAACGGTTTAAAAATTCTGGTCTGAAACTTTGTTTTAGTAAATTATTAACTTGTTCTTTTGCTTCTTCTGTTATTTCGCCATTTTCTGTAATTCCTTCTAGAATGTAGTTTGAGCCCAAGTTAGATGTTAATATAATTATTGTGTTTTTAAAATCAACAGTCCTTCCTTGTGAATCTGTAATACGTCCATCATCTAGCACTTGTAATAATATATTGAACACATCTGGATGTGCTTTTTCAATTTCGTCAAATAATACAACTGAATATGGTTTTCTTCTTACAGCCTCTGTTAATTGGCCACCTTCTTCATATCCAACATATCCCGGAGGCGCACCAATTAGTCTAGACACAGAATATTTTTCCATGTATTCAGACATATCAATTCTTACAATATTATGCTCATCGTCAAACAAGCTCTCTGCCAAGGCTTTTGCAAGTTCAGTTTTTCCAACACCTGTTGGACCTAGGAACAAGAATGAACCAATTGGTCTTTTAGGATCTCCAATTCCTGCTCTTGAACGCATAATAGCTTCTGATACCTTTTCAACAGCTTCGTCTTGACCAATAACTCTTTTATGAAGAATGTCTGGTAAATGTAATATTTTTTCTCTTTCTCCTTCCATAAGTTTAGCTACTGGTATACCTGTCCATTTTGATATAATTTTTGTAATTTCATCTTCTGTTACTTTATTTCTTAAAAGTCCTGTTTCCTTGTTCTTTTCTGCAAGTTCTTCTTCCTCTTTCAATTGTTTTTGAAGTTCTGGTAATTTTCCATATTTTAATTCTGCGGCTTTATTTAGCTCATAATCTCTTTCTGCTTTTTCTATTTGAGAATTAACTTGATCTATTTCTTCACGCAATTTTTGAACTTTTCCAATTGCTTGCTTTTCGTTCTCCCATTTAGCTTTCATAGAATCAAATTTTGTTTTCAATTCTGCCTTTTCTTTTTGAATATTTGCTAAACGTTCTTTGGAAATCTCGTCTTTTTCTTTACTTAAAGCAGTTTCTTCTATTTCCAATTGCATAATCTTTCTAGAAACCTCGTCAAGTTCAGTTGGCATAGATTCCATCTCTGTTTTTATCATTGCACATGCTTCGTCTATTAAGTCAATTGCTTTATCTGGCAAAAATCTATCTGAAATATATCTGTGAGACAAAGTAGCTGCTGCAATTAAGCTATTATCTGATATTTTTACACCATGATATATTTCGTATCTTTCTTTTAGTCCTCTTAAAATAGAAATTGTATCCTCAACAGTTGGCTCATCTACCATTACAGGTTGGAAACGTCTTTCCAATGCTGGATCTTTTTCTATATATTGTCTGTACTCATTTAAAGTAGTAGCACCTATACAATGCAATTCACCACGAGCTAGCATTGGTTTTAGAATATTTCCCGCATCCATTGCTCCATCTGTTTTTCCTGCACCAACAATAGTGTGAATTTCGTCAATAAATAATATTATTTTGCCTTCACTTTTCTTAACTTCTTGTAATACAGCCTTTAATCTTTCCTCAAACTCTCCTCTGTATTTTGCACCAGCAACCAAGGCTCCCATATCTAATGAAAAAATAGTGCAGTCTTTTAGACCTTCTGGAACATCTCCTCTTAAAATTCTTAGTGCTAAACCTTCTGCAATAGCAGTTTTACCAACACCCGGCTCACCAATTAAACAAGGATTATTTTTAGTCTTTCTTGAAAGAATTCTTATAACATTTCTAATCTCAGAATCTCTACCAATTACTGGATCTAACTTCTGTTTTCTTGCAAGCTCAACCAAATCTTGACCATATTTTTTAAGTGCATTATATGTGGTTTCTGGATTATCTGTTGTTACTCTTGTATTGCCTCTAACACTTGACAATGCTTTTAAGAATGAGTTTTTGTTGATATTGTATGTTCTAAATAAGTCCTTCAATTTGCTATTAGCATTATTTAATATAGCAAGCATAATATGTTCAACAGAAACATATTCGTCCTTCATTTCCTTAGCAATACTTTCTGCATTATTAAGTGCAATATCCACATCTTGTGAAACATAAATGCTTCCACTTTGTCTAGCACCACCTGTCATTTTTGGCATAGCCTCAACTTGTTTATTAAGCTCTATTTCAAAATTTTCTGATACTCCAATTTTTTTAAGCAATTCTTTAATCAAACTATCCTCTTGATTTACCAAAGCCAACAAAATATGTTGTTGCTCGACCTGTGCATTCTGATTCTCCACAGCCAAACTCTGAGCATTCTGTATAGCTTCAACTGACTTCTGCGTAAACTTTTGAATATTCATAAAAATCACTCCCATCTATTCTTAAATACTTAAAAGCACATTTATATCAACAATAAAAATGTGCCCCTTTTTTCTTTTTACAAATTATATTATATCACATATTTTAGCAAAGTAAATAGGAGAGTGCTAATTTTTTTAAAAATTTTTTTGAAAAATATTTAAAAAAGCAACATATTAGTTAAACTAATACATTGCCTTTTTTATTATATTACTTATCCTATCGTTTCTATAATACTATATTTCTTTTAATCTTTTTTCTAATTTTCCCATTAAAAAAATATATTCATTTTTTATTCCGGTAATATATTTCTCTTGATGTTGCTTCGTCATAAATATGTGCTAGGCTATTTTTTGCTAACATCATTTTTATCCATGCTTCTCCATCTTCAATAATTCCTTCCGCAAACCCGGATTTTATTATTTCTCTTGGGCTTCCAATTTTATTGATTATTCCCTCATATTCCATATAATCTTTCATAGTTTTCCATGCTAGTTCAAATGTAAATTCAAATCTTTGTAGTATTCCATCAATATACAAAAATCTTATGCATTTTTATCTCGTTCTGTTCGTGCTAGTTCGTCGCATCTGTTGTTGTAAGCATTGTCGCTGTGGCCTTTTACTTTTATGAACTTTACATCAAATTTTCTTACTAACTCATACATTTCTTGCCATAGTTCTTGATTTTTTACTGGATCTCCTGATGCTGTTTTCCAGTTGTTTTTGCGCCAGTTGTAAATCCAACCATTATTAAATGCATTTACAACATATGCACTATCGCTATATACTTCAACTTCGGACTCACAAGGTTCTTTTAGTTTCTTTAAAGCTTCTAATACTGCGGTAATTTCCATTATGTTATTTGTGGTATTTTTGCTTCCTCCTGAGATTTCTTTTTTGTGTTCTTTGTACATTAAAATTGCTCCCCACCCACCTGGTCCTGGGTTTCCAGAGCATGCACCATCTGTATAAATCAAAATCTTTTCCATTTTCTCTCCATTTCTATCAATATTATTGTAAATTATTTTTATTTGTGATATTATATCAATAATTTATGAATAACACAATATTGTTATTAAATATGAGGAGATTAAAATGGAGAAAGTATTAGGAATAGTTGCTGAATATAACCCATTTCACAATGGACATTTATATCATTTAAACGAATCAAAAAAACAATCAGGTGCAGATTATTCAGTTTGTGTTATGAGCGGAAATTTTACACAACGTGGAGATACTGCAATTATAGATAAATGGTCACGTACTGAAATGGCACTTAAAAATGGCATAGATTTGGTTATCGAACTGCCTGTTGTTTACAGCATTTCTAGTGCAGAAAATTTTGCATATGGCAGTATGAGTGTATTAGATAAACTTGGAATTGTGGATACTGTTTCATTTGGAAGCGAAGTTGGGGATTTAACTATATTAGATTCTATTGCAGAAATTTTATGTACAGAACCAAAAGAATATGTTTCTCTTTTAAATCACGAACTTTCACGAGGTATTTCTTTCCCGAAGGCACGTGAAAAAGCTCTTTTGATGTATTTAAATGACATTAGAAAATATGCAAATGTACTTTCAAATCCTAACAACATTTTAGGAATTGAATATTTAAAAGCTTTAAGAAATTTGAAAAGTAATTTAACACCAATGACCATAAAACGCAAAGATTCTGACTACAACAGTACAGCAATAAAGGACGGTTTGGCAAGTTCTACCGCAATTAGGAAAATTATAACAAAGCCATCTTCTTTAAGTAAAGTTGTACCAGAAGAAACATTTTCTATTATAGATAATAAAATTAAGCATGGTCAAATTGTAAACGGACTTTCTACTTTTGAAAAAGAAATTTTGTACAAATTGCGCATAATGCCTGTTGAATGGATTGCTGATTTACCAGATGTTTCAGAAGGTTTGGAACATGCTATAAAAAATGCAGCTAATTCTTGCAACAATGTTGCGGATTTGGTTAGCTTAGTAAAATCCAAGAGATATACTCAAACAAGAATTCAACGAATTTTATTATATGCCTTACTTGATATTACAAAACAAGATATGGAGAATTCTAAAAAAGGAGTTCCATATATCCGTGTTTTGGGAATGACCGAAAACGGAAAACAACTACTTTCTAGTATTGTTACTCGCAATAAAAAACTAAATATTATTACATCTCCTAAAAAATTTATGGATCATTCAAATAACAAAATTTCCAAAAGTCTATTTGCAAAGGATATGCTTGCAACAAATATATATACACTTGGGTATGAATTTGAATCTCAAAGTAATTTAGATTATTCTACTCCTGTTGTAACAATTTAAAAAAGTTAGAAAAATTTCTAACTTTTTTTATTTTATATTTACTCCTACGACACCTCCGAAGCATTCCTCCTAAAATAGCTGATATTATTAGAATTATCGAATTTATGTTTAATATAAAACTGCCAGATACTATACTTGATATTATATAAAGTAGCAAAATATAAACCAGACCTATTATTCCACCATTTAAAATTCCATTTTTCTTTATTTTTATTGTACTTATTGAACTTCCAATCAATATGCTAAGAGCTGTTATTCCTACCAATACAGGAAATATCGCACTTTCGGGTGTGTTTGTATATGTAAGTACTATTGAAAATATAAGAGCCAATATTAAAGTCAGTACAAATGCAACAAAAATACCTTTCAGCAAAACCATCCCTCTTTTATTTACATCCTCTACAACCTTTCCCACTTCCACATACCTCCTTTTTTACATTTTATTTTTGAAGTATGCATTTTATAACAGAAAAAATAAAAAAGTGCCTTTTGACACTTTTTTATTTTTATTCAATACCATATTTTTTCTTAAATTTATCTGCTCTACCACCTGTTGTATTTTGTTTTAAACTTCCTGTCCAGAATGGATGGCATTTAGAACATACGTCTACTTTAAGTTCTGGTTTTGTTGAATTAGTTTCCATTACGTTTCCGCAAGCACAAATTACTTTTGATGCTCCATAATTTGGGTGTAATCCTTCTTTCATTCTGTATTCACCTCTTCCTTTATTCTTAATTAACAATTTTAACATTTTAACATAAATTTACGTTTAGTGCAATAGTTACTCGTTTTGGTCTTTATTTTCTTGTTGTGCAAAATATGTAGCAGAAGACTTTAATTCATTTCCCAATGTTGTATGATGGATTACTTTGCTCATTATATTAAAAAGACAAGCAATTATTAAAATTATTAGTCCTATTTTTTTCCAATATTTTGCAATCATTTATTTCACCTCTCAAAACGTATATTCTTATTATACTTATTTTTTTTTCTTTTGTCAATATTTATCAGGCTTTTGGTTAGAATATTTATAATTATTTTGTTATAACGTCTTAAATATTTATCTTGGTTTTGGTTATAATATTTGTAAATACTTTGTTGAAAGGAGATTAATTTGATTTAATATCAAATTATATTGTAATAAATGAAAACTATAATATTGATTTTATTTTTAGCAATTCTATCTTTATCTGGTTGCAGTAATAATGCTAACAATAATTCTAGCAATATTCCCAATTCTAGTAATAATGCCTCTGCTTCTTTTCCCAATAATGTTAATGCAAATAATTTTTCTGCCGAAAAGGTTTCTGTTAATGAAAATACTACTCCAACCCCCACCCCTGTAGAAAAGAAAGAAGATGAAGTACTTTCTACTTTTTCTACAAAAGTAATTGATAAATCGAAAGACAGAAAAACCAATGTAGATATAACTGTTTCTAAATTAGATGGATATAGATTAGAACCACGGTCAAACATTTTCTTTTTGTGATATTGTAGGAAAAGCCACTCCTGAAAAGGGCTATAAAAAAGCCAAAATTTTCGATCCAGATGGAAAAATGGTAGACGGCTATGGTGGTGGCAACTGCCAAGTAAGTAGCACAATTTATAATGCTATAAAGGATTTAGATGGAATTGATGTTGTAGAAAGACATCATCATGCCAAAGATGTTCCATATGTAAAAAAAGGTCAAGATGCAGCTGTTGCTTATGGTTCTATTGATTTTAAATTTAAAAACAATACAGATTATACAATAATAATAAATGTTTCCGATACGGAAACAGAAGTTAGTTGTACAATTAAAAAAGCATCTCAGTAATGAGATGCTCTTTTTCAGGAGCTAAGAATTAAAGAACATAGATAAGTTCTTTTTCTTTGATTTCATTTAGTCTAAATTTCTTCATATAATAGACATTTTTATGATATCTTTTAATAGATACCATTTTAAATCCTGCGTCTTGCAATTCTTTAATCACATTTGGGAACAATTCCTTGGGTACATTCAACAGCTCTGTTATATCGACTAATGGTTGCTTGAAAATCCCTGAGCACAAGGTTGAAACATACCTTCCATCCCGATACAGAAAAATTGATAATTTTCCAATTTTTGTATCAAATTCAGCCCTAATTTGATTTTTTTGAATTGTGTTTGTTGCCTTTTCCATTGATGTCAACGCTCCTTTTTATTTATTAAGTTTAAAAAAACTCAAATATATTATACCATTTATTTTTCGATTAGTCAAATTTTATTTTAGACCTAAGCGACGTATTTATCAGGCTTTTGGTTAGAATATTTATGATTATTTTGTTATAACGTCTTAAATATTTATCTTGGTTTTGGTTATAATATTTGTAAATACTTTGTTGAAAGGAGATTAATTTGATTTAATATCAAATTATATTGTAATAAATGAAAACTATAATATTGATTTTATTTTTAGCAATTCTATCTTTATCTGGTTGCAGTAATAATGCTAACAATAATTCTAGCAATATTCCCAATTCTAGTAATAATGCCTCTGCTTCTTTTCCCAATAATGTTAATGCAAATAATTTTTCTGCCGAAAAGGTTTCTGTTAATGAAAATACTACTCCAACCCCCACCCCTGTAGAAAAGAAAGAAGATGAAGTACTTTCTACTTTTTCTACAAAAGTAATTGATAAATCGAAAGACAGAAAAACCAATGTAGATATAACTGTTTCTAAATTAGATGGATATAGATTAGAACCACGGTCAAACATTTTCTTTTTGTGATATTGTAGGAAAAGCCACTCCTGAAAAGGGCTATAAAAAAGCCAAAATTTTCGATCCAGATGGAAAAATGGTAGACGGCTATGGTGGTGGCAACTGCCAAGTAAGTAGCACAATTTATAATGCTATAAAGGATTTAGATGGAATTGATGTTGTAGAAAGACATCATCATGCCAAAGATGTTCCATATGTAAAAAAAGGTCAAGATGCAGCTGTTGCTTATGGTTCTATTGATTTTAAATTTAAAAACAATACAGATTATACAATAATAATAAATGTTTCTGATACGGAAACAGAAGTTAGTTGTACAATAAAAAAAGCATCTCAGTAATGAGATGCTCTTTTTCAGGAGTTTTTTACAAACAATACACCAATTCAGAACTCGTCACTTCAAACAACTTAAAGTCGCTCAGGTAATCGATATTTGGGTGATAGCGCCATGCACTAACCTTTTTATACCCAAAGGCCTTTAACCCCTTAATTGTCTCGTTCACCATTTCACGGTCATTAGACCCTAAAATCTCCGTCACATCGGCTTTTTCAGCTTTATAAATGCCCGGCGACAAAAGTCGTCCATAACATTTGTTATCCAGCCATTCGAAAGCAGTCACTTTACCCAGTAACGGGTCGAAATTTAGGCGTACCCGTTTCAAAATTATGGTTGTGTTTTTTTCCATGATGTCACACTCCTTAATATAATTAAGTTTTACCAAAAACTTAATTATATTATAGCACGTTTTTTTCTATTAGTCAAATTATTCTTCCCAGTTATGGTAAACTTCTAGTACGTCGTCTAAATCTTCTAGATTATCTATCAATAATTGCATTTTTCTTGCTTTTTCTTCGTCTAGACTTACATAAGTTGAAGGTATCATTGTAATTTCAGCTTGTTCAAATTCTATTCCGTTTTTTTCTAATTCTTCTCTTGTTTTAGAAAAATCTTCTGGTGATGTTGTAATTTCATAGTATTCGTCTTCTGCTGAAAAATCTTCTGCACCTGCATCTATGCTAAGTAACATTATTTCGTCTTCTGACATTTTGGTGCTTTCTTTTGAAACCACAATAAGTCCTTTTTTATCAAACATATATGATACGCAGCCTGATGTTCCCAAGTTTCCACCAAACTTATCAAATATATGTCTTACATCTGCGGCTGTTCTGTTTTTGTTATCTGTTGATGCATTAACAATAACGGCAACACCTGCTGGTCCGTATCCTTCATATGTGATTTCTTCGTAGTTTTCTGTATTTCCTGCTCCGGCTGCTCTTTTTATTGCATTATTTATTGTATCATTTGGCATATTGGCTGCTTTACATTTTGCAACAACATCTTTTAATTTAAAGTTACTATTAATATCTGGTCCTCCAAATTTAACAGCCATTAATAATTCTCTTCCTAATTTTGTAAACACTTTTCCTCTTGCAGCATCTGCTTTTCCCTTCTTAGCTTGTATATTGTGCCATTTGCTATGTCCTGACATGGTTAACTCCTCCTCTTTAATTTCTCTCTATTTTCAAAGCTTTCGAGCTTTAATCCTATAATTTCCGCCTTTTATTGTATCACATTATTTCTTATTTGTGTAGTATTTTTGCTTAATTTATCTTTTTTATCCTTTTTTCTCCATATTTTTGTAATACCTTATACAAAATCGCAGTTGCCATAGCCAAGCCAAGTAATTCTATGATTATTGCCATATTGCTTGATATTGTTGTTGACATTGTGATTAAAAGCACTATTAGGATAGTGGCTATTATCATTCCTCCTAATACTGCAACCATTGAACTGGTGCTTTGCTTTACTACTTCAGTATCAGATGTGGCATTCATTTTTGGATATTTTAAATTGACCAATAGTCCTATTATTCCGATTAGTGTAGGCATTATAATTGATATTAGTATTATTGCAATAGCATCAAAAACTTCTGGCTTGAAGGCTACAAAAAATACTATGTCACTTATAAATATTGCTGGCATTGTAATTAAATTACTGCTTAAAATTTTGCCTAATAATATTTTACCAAATTTTACGGGAAGGATTTTTAGTATGTAGAAATTTTTGCCTTCTAAGGAAATTGACGAAGATGTTATTGAAGTTAAGCAAGTTGTTGCTATTATAAGTCCGAAAAATATCTTTGGCATTAAGTTTAAAACCTCATTTACGTCTATTCCTAAGTCTTCGCCTTCTGTGATCATTTCTATTGTTCCACCGAAATTTACACTCATTGCAATTGTGGCTATAAGCAGTAACACAACTCCGACAAGAGTGTTGAACATATATACTGTAGACGAAAAATATCTCTTAGTTTCTTTTTTTACCAATGCAGACAATTGACTTCTTTGTTTTATTTTTATCTCTTTATTTGTTTTTGTACTAACTGATTTTTCACTTGATTTTGATATTATTCTAAAATAATATTTGCTCACAATTGCAACAAATAGCAATAGTGGAACTATGTTAATCAATATCAAATTTATAAATTCTGTAATACTAAACTCTTGCACTAAATTTATATATGCTCCAATTGGATAATATATTTTTGTAATTATTTCATTTACACTTGTTGCATTATTTATTAAATTTGTAATAAATTGATTTGTATTAAATGATACAAAAAATATTAGTAAAAATAGTATCATTGTAAGTATTGTTTGCACAATTCTTTTTGCTTTGAATTTAGATGAAACTCCTTTTACAATAAATCCTATAAATGAAGCGACTATGGTTGGTATTATTGGCAATAAAAAGCTCATAATTATGGATATTACATAAAAATTCATTCCAGGATTTTCAAAGTATATGTACAAAGCAAATGCTGGTAATATGAATAGCAAATTGTACAAATACTGAAATACATACAATTTAATTAGTCTTGCCAATATTATTTTTGATTTTTTTATTGGTAAAGCAAATAGCAAGTCATTGTCTTTTGTTTCAAATAATATCCCTTGTGATTTATATATTCCTTCTATTACAGTAAATATAGTTGGTACAAGCATTGCAAATGTGAGCATTATGTATGTTAAATTTAATTTTTCTAGTTCGTATCCTAAAATATATAAATATGTTCCGAATTGCATACATAAATATTAGTGCAAGTATAACAGGAAACATTTGCTTTTTGGTTTTAGATGAATTACTTTTCGCTCTATACTTAAACAAGTTCATATCTTGGGACATGATGGCTTTTAATAATGAAGTTAATTGTTTCATAATTACTTCTCCTCCAATTCCAAAAATACTTGTTCTAGCGATTCGTCTCCCTTTATTTCTTGCATACTTCCTACTTTTATTATTTTTCCCTTTTTTATAATAGCAACTCTACTGCATATTTTTTCAGCTACATCCAAGATGTGTGTGGAGAAAAATATCGTTTTTCCTTCTTTGCTCATTTGATTCATTATTTCTTTCATATCAAATACTGCCTTTGGATCTAATCCAACAAATGGCTCATCCATAATTAATACATTAGGATTATGAACTAATGCAGAAATTAGTGCGATTTTTTGTTTCATACCATGAGAAAAAGAAGAAATTTCGTCATTTAGGTTATTTTCCATTCCGAACATTTTTGAATATTTATCTATGTTTTCTTTTCTTGTTTCTTCGGTTATTTCATACATATCACATATAAAATTGATAAAATCTATTGCTTTCATATTTTCGTATAAATCTGGGTTGTCTGGAACATATGCTATTTGTTTTTTACATTCTATTTCGTCTGTTTTTATTGATTTTCCGTTAATTAGTATATCTCCTTCTTCAAAATCTAAAATTCCAACAATAGCTTTTATTGTAGTAGTTTTTCCTGCTCCATTGTGTCCTATAAAAGCAAAAATTTCTCCATCATTTACCTTAAATGATATATTGTCTACCGCTTTTTTAGAATTATTGTAAATCTTTGTAACATTTTTTAATTCTATCATGGCTATTCCCCCCTTTATTTTCCTACATTATATCGAAATATATTGTTTTTGTATATATTTATTTGGGAATTTTTTATTCTTCTTCTCCATATTTTTCATCATATTCCATTTGTGCATCTAGGGCTTCTAGGAAAGCTACTTTTGCTTCCTTTGCTGCTAATAGAGATAGAGCAACTGATTGTTCAGCATATTCTAGCTTGTCGTCTATATATTTTGCTAATTTCTCTTTATCATGAAGCTCTTTTTTCTTTTCTATATTTTCTTTTGCTACATTTAAGTTCATTTGAGCTTTCATTAATTCACTTGATATTTTGCCTTTTCCTTTTTCACCCATAATTCTGCATTGTTCTTTTGTTGCCTCTAAACTGCTTTGAGCATCTTTTAGTTTTTTACCCAAAACATCTTTTGCTTCCATACCTTCAAGTACAAGAATGTCTGTACTATCCTTTATTTTAGCATTTAACTCCTTCATCTTTTCATTAAATTCATCCATTTTTTGTTTTCTTTCTTCTTTATTCATAATTTTTAATACCTCCTAAGTATATTTTTCTCTTTATATCATGAAATTATGAAATGTTTATGAATATTTTGTTGTTTTTTATCCATTTAGCTCCTTATAATTTACATTTTTCAAAATCATTACTTAATTAAACTTCTATAACTATCAAATATCTTTACCATTTCAGTTATATACTTTTGTGGTGTAAAAGATTTCCTCCATTCGTATGGTTGCGATAACTTAATTTGTTTAGCTATCAAATTCATAAAAATTGATCTTGGAACATCTAATATGTTATTAGATGTATAATATTTTCCTTTTGCATCACAATATAACCAATAATCTAATTTTTCATTACGTTTAATATTTTCAAACAGTTCAATTAAATTTAATTGTAGCTTTGTAAATAGTTCTCCTTCAATTTCTTTGTTAAATTCAAATGGAATCAAATGTAAATGAGCATGTACGATACTTTCAGAATGTCTGCCATTTGATGTTGAACCATGTTCTAATAATATTGAATTAACATGAAAGTGTTTTTTATAAAATGTTTTAATGATTTTTACAGTTTTTTCTACATGCTTTAATTCTTCTGGTGATAATTCAGCAAATCCGTTTATATGTCGTTTTACTATAATCATTAGATATCCCCTAACTGGGCTACCAGCAGCAGGTATAATTAGTATTAATTCATCTTCATATAAAATAACTTCTTTTTCATTTTTATTATTATTTCCTGTTTTTACAATGTTACAAAATACACATTCTTTCATCCCTTTACCCTCTTTTTATAATATGTATTAACCCTTTAAACGACTTTTGATTTATTATCATATCTCTAATATTTATCGGTCTTAAATCTATATTTTTTAATTCTTCTAATGTAACCCATTTAAATTCTAGTAATTTTTCTTCTCCTTTGTCAATTTCTTTTTTTTCATAATTTTTCATTTGAAACTGTTTATTAGGTTTTATTATATAATAAAACTCTATTCCGTGACATTGTTTGCCTCTTCTTATCCAAAAGTTCTCTTGTATTGCAAATAGCTTTGCTTTTTGAACTTCACATCCAATTTCTTCTCCTATTTCGCGAATAACAGCTTGTTTTGAATCTTCCCCTATTTCAATATGACCTCCTGGTAAATGATAATAAGACGTCTTATTTACTTTCATAATTAAAAATTTATTTTCTTTTTTTATGATTCCACATGTTCTTCCATGAAACTCTTCTGTTTCTGTTTTAATTTTCAAGTCCATAACGTTACTTCCTTTCCATATTTAATTATTTTGAATTAAATTATAAATTTTTTCAATAATATCTTTATTATTACTATCTAATTTAGATGCTACACTATCTTTTAAAACTTCTTCGTAAGATTGATAATATAATTCTATATTTTTATCAAATGAACTTTCCGTTATATTCTCTCTTTGTTTAAATCGCCCAATTAAAATCCCTTTATCCATTACGAAATCGATTTGAATTCTCTGATTTCTCGGGAAATCAATTGTATTAATAAAAGCATGACTGCATATTATATACTCCATATTTAATTTTTCAAATTTAGGCATATAATTGATTAATCTTTTATATTTATCGCAAAAATTTAAATACTCTTCTTTTGTTTTAACTTCTTTCAACTCATAAACAATTTGGCACAATTTTCGTTGAATAAATTTCATTGTTGCCTTATGCCATTTAATAAATAATTCTAACGGTATTTTATTATCAAATAAAGTACACCTCAAATAATAATCTCTCATATTTTCATTTTCTAATGGAAAAACATATTGAGTATATTCATACAAATTTTTGTCAATATTATCATTAAAAAAGTCCCATCTTAAAGATTCAAATTCTAATGAAAGAAAATCATATTCTTTTGCTAGTAATTTACTTGTATAAGTCTTCCCTGCGCCAGGAGCACCTCCTATTGTAATAAATTTCATTGTTCCACATCCTCCAACATTATTTGCATTATCATTTTTTATCTAGTAGAAATCTTCCTTTCCTTGTTTTCTCTGTGTTTCTCTTGAATTTTATTTCCTATATATAATGCTATCTCTTTTATTCCCTTATCTTGTGTGTTTATAATTTCTGCTCCAAATAAACCAGTAGTTATATTTCTTAGGTGCTTTTCAATAGCTTCAAATTCTCTTGGATTTGATTTCAGTAATTTTTCCATATAAGCCATAGGTTTATCCCTTTCTTTATTTCTTTTTACTCTTTCTTCCGTACTAGCGGTCAAATAAAATGCTAATTCTGGTTTTGGAAACACTTGTAACAATTTATAAACACTATCTGCCATAGTCTGTGAATATTTTTGTTTTATAAAAGCATAACTCCTTAATGCAAAATATGAATCTTGTAAAATTATATTATCTTCCTTCGGTTGATAATTGTATAAGTCTTCACTAATAGCTAAAATATATAATTGATTAATTAAATCATTATGTAATTGTCCTTTTTTTGATTGTAAAACAGCAAAATTATAAATTTCCGAATTACCACTAAGCGTTCTTTGTTGAATTTTATCAATATTTAAAATTTTATCCAAATAATTTATTATAGTAGTTTTACCAGATAGGTCCATTCCTTCAATCAAGATTTTTCCTTTCTCTTTTCTCAATATTATATCCCCTCCTAATTTTGTAACT
This sequence comes from uncultured Clostridium sp., assembly GCA_900555835.1. Classification (GTDB taxonomy): domain Bacteria; phylum Bacillota; class Clostridia; order TANB77; family CAG-508; genus UMGS1864. The sequence goes on along the minus strand of USMK01000001.1, from coordinate 62,599 downwards.
ACTTCTAAACACACTTATAACTTTCAGATTCATTTGTTTATTGATATTTTATTTGTTTTTTTAAATTATTCAAATTTTGTATTGTTTCACATTAAGAAACAACTTAGAGGAATTTGTTTCAAATCTATTGAAATTTTTCCATTTTTTGCTATAATTATAATTAATATTTTATTAAAAACTTTAATTTATTAAATTTGTTGATTTATATGAAACGAGGTATTTATGTATAATTTAAGTAATATTAGATTGAACGAACAAATAAAAAAATATAGAGAAAGCAGGAATATTTCTGTAACTCAATTAGGAAAATTAATATCAAAATCTAAATCTACTATTAGTAAATACGAAACAGGAAAAGTTACTCCTGATGCAATTACTCTTATCGAAATATGCAATGCTTTGAATGTTGACCTTAATGAATTAATTCCACAATATGAAAATAATTCTAGGAATTGCGAACCAAGAAATCTATTTAACACCTCCAAATTATATTTCTATTATTATACTCAAACTCATTTAGTAACGTCAGTAGCAGAATTAGTTACCATTAAAAACTCAAATACAACAAAAGTCAAATTTTACAATGGAATAAAATCTACAACTGCATATGCCAATAAATCTTCATACTATTATGAAGGTACACTTACATATGACAAAACAATTGGTTATATAAACTTGGAAAATACAAATTCACAAGGTACCCAATATGAAAAAATACAGATTTCATTTACAATTCCTTGGAATCGTGAAATTGATAAAACATTCTTTTTCATATTAGCCTTGACTCCTCATTCTATGCCCGTTATCAAGAAAGGAATAATGTCAATAAATGAAATTAGTAATATAACTGCATATGATAATTATTTAAAAATTACCAAAGACACTCTTAACCAAATTAAGCATAACAATGAATGGATATTAAATGATTCAAACTATGACGACTTATTTTTTAATGACAAAACAGAGCTCTATAATTAGAACTCTGTTTTTATTTTAAATTTTCAATATTTAATGGTTTTAGTTCTTCTAAAACGAATATTCCATCTTTCATTATTAATTTATTATCAAAATATATTTGTCCTCCTCCAAATTCTTTTCTAAGGATTTTAACTATGTCCCAATGAATTGCTGACCTATTTCCATTATCGCTTTCTTCTAATGCCATTCCAGGTGTTAAATGGAAACTTCCATTTATTTTTTCGTCAAATAATGTATCACATATAACATTGTTAACATATGGATTTAATCCAAAAGCAAATTCTCCAATGTATCTAGCTCCTTCGTCGGTATCAAGAATTTTATTTAATTCATTTGTTTTTTCCTTAGCAGATGCATTTATTATTTTACCATCTAAAAATTCAAATCTTACTTCTTCAAATATAATATCATTATATTTTGTTTTTGTGTTATAAGTAATATATCCATTTACACTATTTTTTATTGGACAAGTTGCTACTTCTCCATCTGGTATATTAAATGTTCCATAATACTTTTCGGCTGAAATTCCTTTTATGCTAAATTCCAAATCTGTCCCCGGTGCAATAATATGAACTTTATCCGTTTTATTCATTAATTTTTTTAAAGGTTCCATCGCAATTTTCATTTTATTATAATCTACATTACAAACATCATAATAGAAGTTTTTAAACTCATTTAACGCCATATTGCTTTTCTTTGCCAAATATTCATTTGGATATCTCAAAATACACCACTTTGTATGTTTCACTCGTTGCTCCAAATGTACCAAAGCAGTATAATATTTATTATAAACTTTTAATTTTTCTTGTGATACATCTTCTAGAACTTTATCTGATGTTGGTGAACTTATTCCTATATAAGCTTGCATTTTTTTCATTAGTTCATATTCTTTTTTCCCATATTCAATTATTTCTTCGTTTGTAGAATTTATTAAAAAGTTTCTTAAATTTTCATAATTTATCACTTTTATATATGGATTTGCATTCATTTTTTTAGCTTGTTTCTCAATTTCACGTCCTAACTCCAATCCATTTTCCCCAATTACCTCTATTAATAAATTATCTTTTTCTGTTAGAGAAATAGAATTTTTTATAAGATTGTTAGCCAACTTTTTGTTTCTATTATCTATCATTATACCCGAACCTCCCTTATTTTTTGTATTATATCACATCCTAAATAAGCATTCAAATATTTATAAAAGTGAACCCAAATTGTTAAACTTTTTGTCTAACATTTGATCTCACTTTATTTACAATTAGCATCTTCTTTATATTAGTCTACTGATTTTAAAGCTTCTACCATATCTACATTTAATGGCTTTTCTGATATTTGTGTTTCAAGTTCCACATTTTCTATTGCAGTTAGATAATGTACATTTCTTTTTTCGTAGACGGCATCATAAACCGAGCCTTAAGATACTTCTACGGCAATGTTCCATATGACCTAAATGGATTGAATATTTATATGAAAAAAATGGTTTAAAGTGTTGTTTTTATAAAAAATATAGCACGGATTCTTATATCGTGCTATAAACTATTATACATAAAACATTCTCTTTCGTGTGAATAAATTACTCCTATTGCTTGTAAATAAGAATATATAATTGTTGTTCCTACAAACTTCATTCCTCTTTTTTGTAAATCATTTGAAATTGTATCTGATAACTCTGAACTGGTTTTGTCTACTTCATAAATTATTTTATTATTTGTAAAGCTCCAGATATAATTAGAGAATGTTTTATGTTCTTTTTGTATTTCTTTAAATATTTTGCTATTATTGATAGCTGCATTTATTTTTAATTTGTTTCTTATGATATTTTCATTTTTAAGTAGTTCTTGTATTTTTTTCTCATCATAATTACATACCTTATCAATATCAAAATTATCAAATGCTTTTCTAAACTCTTCCCTTTTATTTAGAACACATTCCCAAGATAATCCTGCTTGAAAAGATTCCAAGATTATCATTTCATATAAATATTTATCATCATATGCTGGAACTCCCCATTCATTATCGTGATACTCTATATACTTTGGATTTTTTAAATTACACCACTTGCACCTTTTATCAGACATTACTTATTCCCCTTTAAAAAATTATCTTTTGCATCTAAATTTGCCACCGTTTCACAGTGTCCGCGTGTATGGGAACATGTCGACTGGGGTTATTTCTTTTATTTCGTAGGCTGTGTCTAGCATTGCTAGGTCTCGGGCTAGAGTTGAGGGGTTGCAACTTATGTAGATTAGTTTTTGTGGTTTTAGATTTAGTATTGTTTGGATTGTTTTGGTGTCTAGTCCTTTTCTTGGTGGGTCTACAAATATGGTTTGTGGTTTTAGGTTTGTTTGTTTTATTATTTGTGGTAGGATTTCTTCTACATCTCCGCAGTAGAATTCTGCATTTTGTATGTTGTTTATTTTGGCATTTTCTTTTGCATCTTTTATTGCATTTTCTACTATTTCTATTCCGTAAATTTGTTTTGCTTTTTTTGATGCAAATATTCCAATTGTTCCAATTCCACAGTATAAATCTAATACTGTTTCATTTCCTGTAAGTTCTGCATATTCTAGTGCTTTGTTGTATAATACTTCTGTTTGAGTTACATTTGTTTGATAAAATGACATTGGAGATATTTTAAATTTATAATCTCCTAAAATGTCGTATATATATCCATCTCCATAAACTATTTCGTTTTTATTTCCTAATATTACATTTGTGTTTTTTTTATTGTAATTTAAAACTATTGTTTTTATTTCTGAATACTCGCTGATTATTTCTTTTACAAATTGCTCTATTTTAGGAAATTTTTCGTTTATAACCAATATTACCATTATTTCATTTGTCATTACACCTATTCTTATTACAATATGTCTCATAATTCCTTTTAGACTTTTTTCGTTATACATTGAAACATCATTTTTTACACAATATTCAAAAATGCTTTTTGCTATTTTTTCTGATAATTCGTTTTGAATTTCACATTTTTGTACTGGTATTATTTTATGTGTTCTTTTGGCATATACGCCCATTGTAGGTTTTCCTTGTTCGTTTAGTCCTAATGGATATTGCAATTTGTTTCTATAATTATATGGATTTCCCATTCCTATTGTTTTATTTATTTTTATTTCTTTTCCTAAGGCTTTTTTTATGCAATTTCTAACCATTTCTTCTTTTATATCTAATGTTTCCTCATACTCTAAAAATCTTAAACTGCATCCTCCACATTTTTTGTATGTGGAGCAGTCAGTTTCTATTCTATTAGGAGATTTTTGTAGTATTTCCAAGGCTTTTGCATATGCATAATTTTTGTTTACTTTTAGTATTAGTATTTTTACCTTTTCTCCTTTTGTAGTTTGGTCTACAAATATTGTAAAATTATATATTTTTGCAATTCCTTGTCCATCTAAGCCATTATCTATTATATCTACTATATATTCTTTGTTTTTTTCTATCATAACATCCCTCGTTTTAGCCAAATAAACTCATTTGGTTGCTTTCTGGCATACCATCTAGGCAACCAGCATCTTTTAGTAATTCTATTACAGATTTTCCTACTTTTGCTCTTATTTGCAAATCACTTATAGACATAAATGGTCCATCTTTTTTTGCTTCTTCTATTCCTTGTGCAGCAACAGTTCCAAGTCCTGGTATACTATTTAATGGTGGTCTTATTCCTTCTTCTTCGCTTATAAATTTTGTTGCATGTGATTTGTATAAGTCCATTGGTAAGAATTTTATTCCTCTTTCATACATTTCCAGTACTATTTCAAGAACTGAATACATTCCTTTTTCTTTTACAGTTGCAGCATTTCCAAGTAATTCTATTTCTTTCATTTTATTTTTTACTTTTTCTTTCCCATGAATCATTACATCACTATCAAACTCGTCTGCTCTGACTGTATAATATGCTGTGTAATATGCTGCTGGAATATGTACTTTAAACCATGCTATTCTAAATGCGTTTGTTACATATGCTGCTGCATGGGCTTTTGGGAACATGTACTTTATTTTTTCACATGATTTTATATACCAGTCTGGTACATCATGTTCTTTCATCATAGCAACATATTCCGCCCATTTTTCTGGGTCTTTTAAAGCCTTTCCTTTACGTACTGTTTCCATTATTTTAAATGAATGGTTTGGTGGAACACCTTTTTTTATTAAATAAATCATTATATCGTCACGACAACATATTGACTCATTTAATGTTACTGTTCCTTCTTCTATTAAAGTTTGAGCATTATTTAACCACACATCTGTACCATGTGATAAACCAGAAATACGTATCAATTCGTCAAATGTTGTTGGTTTTGTATCTACAAGCATTCCTCTTACGAATTTTGTTCCAAACTCTGGTATACCGTAGCTTCCAACTTCTGAATGTATCTGTTCTGGTGTAACTCCCAATGCTTTGGTTGAACTAAAAATTGACATTGTTTCTTTATCGTCTAATGGTACTTTTGTTGGATCTATACCGGTTATATCTTTTAACATTCTTATCATAGTTGGATCATCATGCCCTAGTATATCTAGTTTTAATAAGTTTTGGTCAATTGAGTGATAGTCAAAATGTGTTGTTATTATATCTGAATTTGGGTCATCTGCTGGATGTTGTACTGGTGTAAATTCGTATATTTCTCTATCTCTTGGTACTACTATAATTCCACCAGGATGCTGACCAGTTGTTCTTTTTACTCCTGTACACCCAACAGCTAGTCTTCCTATTTCTGCATTAGCTACTGGAATATGTCTTTCTTCAAAGTAGTTTTTTACATATCCAAATGCAGTTTTTTCTGCTACTGTACCTATTGTTCCTGCTTTAAATGTTTTTCCTTTACCAAATAAAACTTCTGTATATTTATGTGCTTTTGCTTGATATTCACCAGAAAAGTTTAAGTCGATATCTGGCTCTTTATCTCCATTAAATCCTAAGAAAGTTTCAAATGGTATATCTATTCCGTCTTTAACCATTTTTGTACCACATTTTGGACAATCTTTATCGGGCAAATCAAATCCACATGCATATCCGTAATCTGTAAAATCAGAATATTTACAATTTGGACATCTGTAATGTGGAGGTAATGAATTAACTTCTGTTATACCTGTCATATTTGCAACAAATGATGAACCAACAGAACCTCTTGAACCTACTATGTATCCATCTTCGTTTGATTTCCAAACCAATTTTTGAGCAATTATATACATTACAGAGAACCCATTTTTTATAATAGAGTTTAACTCTTTATCTAGTCTTTCCTGCACTATTGTTGGCAATTCTTCCCCATACAATTCCTTTGCCTTGTTTCTTGCAATATCTTCTATTTCTTTTTCGCATCCATCAATGTGTGGTGGGCATTTATCTGGATTTATAGGAGATATTTTTTCGCACATATCAGATATTTTATTTGTGTTTGTTACAACTACCTCATATGCTTTTTCTTCGCCTAAATAGTCAAATTCTTTTAGCATTTCCTCTGTTGTTCTTAAATAAAGTGGAGCTTGTTCGTCCGCATCATCATAGCCTTGTCCTGCCATTAAGATTCTTCTATATATTTCGTCTTGTGGATCCATAAAATGCACATCACAAGTTGCTACAACTAATTTGTTTAGTTTTTCGCCTAGTTTTATAATTTTTCTGTTTATTTCTCTTAAAGCTTCTTTGTCTGGAACAGTTCCATTTCTTATCATAAATTCATTATTGCCTATTGGTTGAATTTCTAAATAGTCATAAAAATCTGCTATTTCTTCTATTTCTTCTTCTGATTGTCCGAGCTACTATTGCTCTATATAATTCTCCTGCTTCACAAGCACTACCAACTATTAGGCCTTCTCTATGTTTTTTTAACAAACTTTTTGGTATTCTAGGTTTTTTGTAAAAATAATTTAAATGAGCTTCTGATACCAATTCATATAAATTTCTAAGTCCAACTAAATTTTTAGTTAATATTATTGCATGGTAACTTTTTAGCTTTTTGTAATCAATGTTCTCATTTCCTTTTATATCAATATCTGTTACGGTTTTTACTCCTTGTTCTTTTAGCTTTTCTAGAATAACCGCAAAAACCTTAACAAGTGTAATAACATCATCTAATGCTCTATGTGCTACATCTACTTTTATGCCTAATTTTTCTGCAATTAAACCTAATTTATATTTTTTGAAGTCTGGAAATACTTGTTTTGATAGGCTTAATGTATCAATATATGTATTGTCTAACTTATATCCCAGTTTTTCTGCATAATGTCTTATAAAACCAATATCAAAATTTGCATTATGTGCAACTAATACAGCATCTCCTAAGAAATCCAAAAATTTTGGAAGCACTTCTGCTATTGTTCCTGCATCTTTTACCATCTCGTCTGTTATGTGTGTTATTTCAACTATCTTTTCTGGAATTGGCTTTTCAGGATTTACAAAGCTTTCAAATTCTTCTACAATTTCTCCATTTTTATATTTTACAGCTCCAAGCTCTGTTATAGCCTCTGTTTGGAAAGATAGTCCTGTGGTTTCTATATCTAGTACAACATATTCTGTATCTATGTCTTGGTTTTTACCATTATATACATTAGAACTTTTATCTGGCACTAGATATGCTTCAACACCATATATAATTTTCATATCTGATTTTTCTACTGCGTGGTTTGCCTCTGGAAAGGCTTGTACAACTCCGTGGTCTGTTATTGCAATTGATTTCATTCCCCATTTCATGGCTCTTTTTATAAGATCTGTTGCAGATGTCATAGCGTCCATTTGACTCATTTGAGTATGCATATGAAGTTCAACTCTTTTTACCTCGGCATTATCCATTCTTGTTTCTTTTTTTATTCCTTCTGTTTCTATAATAGTATTTGCCATAACAGACAATTCTTTTGAAAATGTATCTATTCCAGCTTTTCCAGATAATTTTATTCCTTTTGCATTTTTTAATCTTCCCATTACCTTTTTAGCATTATCTCCATTTACAAATGCTTTACAAGTTAATGTGCTTGTACCATCATATACATCTATGCTAAGAAGAACTTTTCCAGATTTTAATTCTCTATCTTCAATTCTTATTACTTCACCTTGAAGTGCAACCATTCCAGATTCTGCGCTTAAATCTTGAATTTTTACAATTTGTTCTTTTATAACTGGTGTCATACCTAATATAAGTGGTGTATTTTCGTCTTCTGTTGGTAATTTAGGCAAATTCTCTCCTGATATTTCTATTATTGTATTAGAAATTACAGTTACATCTCCTGCAAAAGTGTCTAATCCAGCTTTTCCTATAGTTTTTATCGCATCTGCTTTTTTTATTTTATCAACAACTTCTTGTCCTTCTGTTGCATCTTTTGCAAATGATTTGCAAGTGATTATTCCGCTTCCATCAAATAAATCAAAAATAATCATTCCTTTTCCTGTTTTTGTTTCTCTACACTCAGCAGTTGCCACTCTACCTTCTAATGTAATTCTGGTATTATCTGCTGTAATATCTTTGATTTTTACTTTCTTTTCTTTTGCTTTTGATTCTTTTCCTAAAATAATATTTTGTTCTTGCATTTCATCTAACTCGGCTAAGTAGTCTTCTTCTCCTGGAATCCCTTCGTCCATTATATCTGGTGGAGGTGGTGGCAATGGTGGTTCTTCTTCTTTGTGCTTACTTTTGTTCATTTCCATTTCTTGAATTACCTTCATTGCTTCTTCTTGCATTTCAAGTTCTCGTTTTAATTCCATTTCATATTCATTTTGGCTTTTTTCTTCATTGTAATTTATTTTTATTTTTTTTCCATAAACATTATCAATTACTTTTAAAAGATCATCATCAATTCCCCTAGATTTTATGAAATCTGCACCTTTTACATTTAGTGTAACATTGGCCACATTCCCATCTAATTCTATTGTACTGTTTTTCAAAATCCCAATAGCAGATGGATGTTTTTTAAACACATAGCAGGTCAAGTTTTTCCAGTTATATCCTATATCTGAAATATCTTCTTCTTTTTTATGTGTTATAGTTGTATCTACATCTCCAATTTGAAATCTTTTTGATAAATATGTTTCAAATTCATATAAATCTTTTGGCTCTATTTTATTATCAGCCTGTAAGTTAATGGCTAATTTGCTGGTTTTTTTATATAAATTCACTTCACCAATCTCACAATTGGCCATGGTATTATTTATTGTATAATCTTTAAAAACAGTTTTTACTGTTTTAGTTTGTACTGCTTCCCCCATTATATTGCCCCCTAAGTTTATTATATAACTGTAATTATGTATGCAATTATAGCATATATTAAAACCTTTAATAGTGCTGAAAATATCAATTTAAAATTTACAGCTTTAACTCCAATTTTATTTAGTATATCATAGTTTCCTAAAATTTCTTGCATTTCTTCTGGTTTTAAAATTTTTTCGTATTTCATATACTCTCTTGCCAAATATCTAGCTTTTATTATTGCATCTGTTTCCAAATAACTTCTTATAAAATAATACACAAAAGCCATTAGTGATAATATTGTTACTTGTAGCATGGCATCTTTAAATATGCCAAATACTGTAAGTAAAGTAGCTACAACAAAATATATTAAATATATATTTGAGAAAATAAAATTTGCCCACAAAATTCTTTTATCTTGCATTGAATGAATGCATTCATGTGCAATTGTTTGTATTCTTGTGAAATTTCCTTTTAAATTGGCAATACTTATTTTATTACTTACAATTAAGTACAAGCTAGTTTGACTTTGTTTGTCTTCTTCAATTTTTACTTTTTCATTTCCTATCATTTTGCAAATCTTTTTACAAATTTCTAAATTTTCTGGAAATGCATCTGTTATTTTATTTAGTTTCTCATTTTTTGTAAATTCTTTTAGTGTGAGAATATCAATGTTTAAAATTATTTTTAATCCTACTAATATAATAAATATCAATATAATAACAATAACTAGGCTCATTTTTTATACTTCCTTTTTATCTAAAACGTAAGTAAAAGATGTATTGTTATTGCAATACATCTTTTACGGCTTCTCCAATAATTTTATTTACATCTGCAAGCATTACATTAAATCTTACTTGTGTATCAAAGAATTTTTTTACATCTTTGTTTTGTAAAAGTATTGTATACAATTCCTGTAATTTTGCCATTTTTTCTTCGTCTTGCTTTTCTCCTTGTAAAGTTAGCATTTGAACTTCATATCTAAGTTTATCAAAATCCTCTACTTTTTTCTTTAAATCAGGATCTGCATAAACAATATCTTTAACCTCTTTGTATTCTATATATTCTCTACTATTTTTTAGTTGTCTTGCAAGTTCATGTGTTGTATCATATACTGTCATATTTACCTCCTACTCTAAGCGTATGCCTGCCTTTTCTTGAAGGTTAGCAAGCTTGTAATTTCATTTTCTGTATTTTTAGCTTTTTTAGTTTTCTTTGCTTTTTCTTGTGCAATTTGTCTTGCTTGTCTTTCAGCTACTGTTTCGCAAATTGCTTTTTGATATGTAAAATATGTATCTTGTGCAATTTTTGTCCAATTGTACTCATTTTTTACTTTTGCTTTTGCTTTTTTAGTTACATTATCGCAAAGTTCTGGATTATATAACAGTTGTAAAACTGAATCTGCAATTGAATTTGCATTTCCAGCATATGTTTTCATTCCATTTTCACAATGCTGAATTATTTCATTTAATCCCCCAATATCAGATACTACTGTTGGAATTCCTGCAAGCATTGCTTCTAGTGCAACTATTCCAAATGGTTCGTATGTGCTTGGAAACACAGCTACATCAGCACATTTGTACATTTTTGCGACTTGTTTTGAATCCATATATCCTGCAAAGTAAACTTTGTTATCAATTCCTAGATTATGAACTTCTTGTCTTAATTCATCAATCATACCGCCTCTTCCAGCAATAACTAATTTGCTATCATTGTAATTTGCAAGTATTTTAGGCATTGCTGCAATTAAATGTTGAACACCTTTTTCATATACTAATCTTCCAACATATAGCACTATTTTTTCATTATCAGCAGCATATTGTCTTCTAAAATTATAATCTTTTTCAACTCCATTAAAGTTTGTTAAATTTACACCATTTGGCACAACATTAATTTTTTCAAATGGAAGTCCAAATAATCTTTGTAGCTCATTTTTCATATAATTACTATTTACAATTACCTCAGAAGCTTCATATGTTAAAAGCCATTCTGTATCATTTATATATCTTTGTGTTTCATCATGAATTCCACTATTTCTACCAGCTTCTGTTGCATGAATTGTAGCTACAATTGGTGTATTATATGAATTTTTTAATGTTTTAGCCGCATATGCAACTAGCCAGTCGTGAGCATGTATTACATCAAATTCGCCTTCTTTTGCAATAATTTCATTTGCTTTTGCAATAAAATTGAAATTCATTTGCATAATCCAGTCAATAAAATTATTTGGATTTATGTTGTAATTATCAACTCTATAAACTTTTACGCCTTTGTCATTTTCATAATACGGAGCATTTCCTTCTCTGTAAGTAATAACAGTTACATCATGCCCATCCTTAATCAATCTTTTAGACAAATCATTTACGACTCTTGCAATTCCCCCAACTATTCTTGGTGGATATTCCCAAGTTAACATTAAAATCTTCATTTTTTCCCCTTTCACATCTTTCGTTACTTTTTCAATATAATATGCTAAACTAACAAATTTAGCACATTTCTATTTAATATTTTGTTATACTCTATTTTATAAGATAAAACTACAAAAGTAAACAGATTTTTAGAAAATTTTTAAAATTTTTTATATATTTTTTATAAATATTCAAAGCAACAAAAAATAGAACCTTCTCATATGAAAAAGTTCTATTTTTTTTGTTTACAATGGGACACTTTGCAAGAATATTTCACCGTGCCAGTGCCATACTCCCTTATAGGTTTTACATTGCCCTGCAAGAGCGCGCATAATTTCAAGGACGTCTGTTCTAGCTAATATCTTTGCTGCTCCATCATATTCTACGTATCCTTTTTTCCCTTTATGAATTCGGACTTTTCCGAACCCTTCAAATTCCAAAAGTAATTTCTGGTCTTCGAACCAGCCGATCACCTCTAGTTTTTCCTTGACTATTCTTGCTTTTTGAACACGAACCTCTTTGGGGAGCAACCAATTTACGTCTCTTATAATTTGTTGTAATTTTTTAACTTGCATATCTTTTGCGCCTCCACAACAAAAAGTCAGTCTTCATGATTAGCCCAAATGGCTATACTAATCATGAACATAATGGTAAACACTACAATTGCAGCAACATTTTCCCACACAAATACACATCCTCCTTCTGCCTTAAATCATATGCCTTGTGTAATTCTTAACCTTCGGCAATGCCGATTATGTATTAATTATACCACAATTTACAAAATTTTGCAATTCTATATTTCCAACATTATAGCAATTATAGCAATTAAAATTAGTATTAGCATTATTGATACTATTACAATTTTTACTTTTGTGGCTATCTTTTTATTAAATATTACAACCAGTCCAACAATAAAAAATATACACGATAATATTATTTCGACTACGCCTAATATCGAAGCAGGAATACCTCCTGTTACTGGTGGCACACCATATTCCGCTTGAAATGTGCCCAACACGTCATCTTTTCCTAAAACCTTTGATGTTAATTCAAATAAAATTATTCCAACTCCTATTATAACTTTTTTTATTTTCCTCATTTTTCTTCTCCTAATATCTTTCTTAATTTAAACATGGTTTTTCATATATCATATTATATGGACATTTATTTTGTAAATTTTCTTCAAAATCCCATGTATGCATCGCTCCTCCTAGGCAGTATTCCCACCATTGGCATTCTTCACATTCTTGGCATTTTGTTCTATCCTTTGTTCTAAATTCTTTATATTTTTTATCCCATACTTCTTTAAAATTATCATTTCTGATATTTCCTTGTATTAGTCTTTTAATTCTTGGAACATTAGGACATACAAATAAATCTCCATTATATAAAATACTTGCTACATTTATTCCTGTTCGACAATTAAAATAGTATCCTCTTGTATCTTTTTCGTATTTTAGTCCTAAAAATCCTGGGCAACCATATCTTACACTTAATTTCTTTTCTTTATTTTTGGTCATTATAAAATCTAATAATTGTTTTAATTCTTTTCCATTTAATAGCAATTCTTCATTCTCTTTTGCCCTTCCTATTGGATCCATTGATGCTAATCTCCATGAATCAAGTTCTAGTCCTAGCATTATATTATACAATTCTTCTAATTCTTGTATATTTGTTTTATTTACTACTGTTGTTACTTGTATATGTCTTACATAATTAGCTTTTTTTAAATTCTTAATATTTTCTATTATCTTCTCATAAGAACCTGGTACTCCTCTAAATTCGTCGTGAGTTTTTTGAAGACCGTCAATGCTTATAGATATAGTTTCCATATTAGCTTTTCTTAGTTTTTCTATATTTTCTTCTGTCAATAAAATTCCATTTGTTGTCATTCCCCAGTGAAATCCAAGTTCATTTGTTGCATATTCCATTACCTCATACAAATCTTTTCTAACTAATGGCTCTCCTCCTGTTACATTTATTAGTATTTTGGTTGCATCCATATCATTTGCAATTTGCTTAAATGCCTCTTTTATTTCCTCTGTTGATAATTCTCCTGCATATTTTTGTTTTTCAGCACTACTTCCACAATGTTTACAATGTGCATTACAAGTTAATGTACACTCCCAAAACAAATCAATCAAATCATGTTTTTCTAATTGTTCATCTCTTAAATTCTTAGCAATTGTTAATTCTCCCAATTTTACAATTTCTTTTAGCATGTCTCTCTCCTTTTTTTAGTTCATTATAGACATAATTTCTTTAATAATATTTTTATAAAATTTATATATTTTAATTCTAATGGTTAAAAATTATAATATTCATAATTATAATTAAGATAAGTAATACTGAAACTATTATTATCTTCATTCTTTTTTCTATTTTCTTATTAAATATTACGAGCAATCCAATAATAAAAAATATACATACTAATAATTTTTCAATTTTTTCTAATACCGAAGGAAGAATGCTCATCCTTACCGATGGCACTCCATACATAAGTTGAGATTTACCTATCTCATAATCTTTGCCTAGAACCTTTGATGTTAGCCCAAATAAAAATATTCCAATTCCTGTTATGACTTTTTTTATTTTATTCATTGTTTTCCTCCTAAAACAAAATCAAATCTTCTCTTTTTATAAAGTAATCGTTCGATGGTCTTTTGTTTCAAAACTTTTTCCTATATCTAGTGTTACACCATATAATGGCTGAATAGTTGGGACCATATTTACTCCAATAAATAATAATTCTGCTATTAAAAGGCCAACTAACATTATAATTTTTCTCTTAGCATTCCTAATATTTTTTCTATTTATAAAATGTCTTACCAATATTATTAAAGTTACCAAAGGTGCCCCAAAAATCAATAGTCCAAAAATACAAATGATAATATTTTCCATATATAATTTTCTCCTTATTAAGATAAAACTCCAACCTCATTATACACATAATTATCTTTTTCGACAATACTTTAATAAAATTTTATCATTGAATAATTCCTATTGCCTTTTCAACATCTTTTTATTTTCCTTCTCTATCTCTTTCAAACTCTTTTCAGGTGTTGGCAAGTCTTCTGGCATTGTTCCGGCCGGCTTCTTTGATTGCATTTCTGACTATTTGGCCTACTTTATTATGAGTTTCGCAGGCTTCTCCTTCTGTTTTGGTATTATCTCTTTTTAGTTTTTGTTCTGTTTGAGATATTCTAAATAGATTAGCAATCAATTCGTCTGTTCCCATATTATCTAAAATATCCTCTCTGTATCTTAATCCTTTTCTTTTTGCAATATCATTTGCGGTTTCTCCATTATATAATCCTTTATAACCAGCATTATGAAATTTATCGAAATTTTTAACACCGGCTTTTTTTGCTACTTGATTTAATGAATAATTTCCTTTTTTTGTTAAATTTCTTTGATAAAATCTTTTTTCATCTTCGGTTAACATGCTATATTCTTTTTCACTTATTTCTTGTTTTCTGGTTTGTACAGCAAAATAAGTTTGTGCAAGTGCTATTACTTCTTTTCTTGGATCTCCATTTTGAGCAATAAGATAGCAAGCATAGCGAGTTAGTTTGTAATCTTTAATTTTGATTTCAGCATTATTAGCACGTTTCGACAACTTCCTGATGTCAGGAAAATGTTCAACTACACTAATTCCAGTATTTTCGCAAGCAATTTTAGCTTTTAAAATAACTTTTTCAAAATTTTCCCATTTATTATACTCTAATACCTTTTGTAATTCTCTTGCATACCAAAATTCATTTCCATTTTCGTCAATATGTTTAATATCGTCAAATGTTTGATTTTCTTTATTTGTAATTTTCATTTACATCACTCCATTTCATTCGGTACGGTTATTATAAAACAATTGTTCTTATTTGTCAATTAGTTGTATAAAATTTTATTCAAAATTTTTTCAATTTTTTCAATTTTTCTATTGATTTAATACTAAAAATGATATAGTATTAGTATAATATTGAAAACGGTATTAAACCAAGGAGGAAATAATGGCAAATAATAGGAAAATAAGTGAAGACGAAATGCCAGTTACCAATAAAAAAGGCATTACAAAAATGAACACTACCAGGACTCAAAAAATAGTTGCAAAAACGAAGGCATCAGGTAAGAGGGTTAGTGTAAAGGCTGATGAAACTAAGGAGAAAAAAGCGAAGAAGTCCTCTACTTCAAAAGTTACTACAAAATCTAAAAAAACTACTACGAAAAAAACTACAAAAGCAACTTCTTCTAAACCAACAAGAAAAACAACTTCTACTAGAAAGAAAAAACTAACGGAAAATGATAAAATCACATCACAAACACCATTAGTTCAAAATTTTGCAGAATCTGAATACTATGACTTACCATTTACATACAATCAAACAGTTGTAAAAATTCTTGCTCAAACGCCAGAAATTTTATTTGTTTATTGGGATATTTCAGACGAAGACAGACAAAAATACATTGAAACATATGGAGAAAATTTCTTTACTGAAACCAAACCAGTTTTAATCATAACAAACAAAACAATGAACTATTCTTTTGAAGTTGATATAAACGATTTTGCAAATAGTTGGTACTTACATATAAATGATCCAAAATGCGAGTATAATATAGAACTTGGCAGACGCCCTATTTCTAAGGAAATTGAACTTCCAAATAATTATATGTATGTTGCATCTTCTAATGTTATAGAAGCACCAAATGACCACATTTTATTTGAAAAAGAGCAATCTGTTGCTTATTTCAAAAATGTAAAAACAGATGTTGTATCTGAAAAGCCAATTACCAAATTAACATTTATGAATCGTTTAGGCAAAATATACAACATTTATGATATGTACAAACAAATATACAAAAACGAGAACTTCGACGAAGCAAGTAAGATTATGGGTAATTCTTCGTCTATATTCAAATAATACAAAGGAGACCGCTATGAAAAATATAAAAGGATATGTAAGTTTTGTGTTACATGCTCACTTGCCATTCGTATATCATCCAGAAAGCGAAGATTACTTAGAGGAGCAATGGCTTTTTGAGGCAATTTCCGAAACTTATATCCCACTATTGTTAAATTTTAAAAAATTAGAAGAGGAGCATGTGGATTTTAGAATTACAATGTCGCTTACACCTCCCCTTCTTTCTATGCTTGATAACGAGCTTTTGCAAAAACGCTATATTAAGTATTTAAAAACACATATTGAGCTTTGCGAAAAAGAAGTTGTAAGAACTGCTTATGACGAAAGATTAAACAAACTTTCTCATTATTATTTAGATAGATACACCAATGATTTGCATGTATTTAAAGATATATACAATTGTAATTTAATAAATGGATTTAAGTATTTTCAAGATATTGGAGTTCTTGAAATTATTACTTGTGGAGCAACTCATGGCTACTTCCCTATTTTATATGTAAATGAACATACAGTAAGAGCACAAATTGCAGTAGGAGTTCAAACATATGAAAAATATTTTGGAAAAAAACCTCGTGGTATTTGGCTTCCTGAATGTGGCTATGTTCCACAAGCGGACAAGTACCTACGTGAATTTGGAATAGAATATGTATTAACAGAGTCACACGGAATTTTGTATGCAGACCCAACTCCCATTTATGGCACATTTGCTCCAATTGTTTCTCCTGGTGGAGTAGTTGCATTTGGGCGTGATATTGAATCTTCAAAACAAGTTTGGAGCTCAATTATAGGCTACCCTGGTGATTTCAATTATAGAGAATATTATAGAGATATTGGTTTTGAAACTGACTATGACTATATAAAACCATATATTGCATCAAATGGAGTTCGTGTTCATACAGGAATAAAATATTACAGAATTACATCAAAAAGTGATTTCAAAGATTATTATAATCCTAGATGGGCAATGGATACAGCTGAAAGGCAAGCTGGACATTTCTTAGATTCCAGAGTTAATCAAATCAATTTCTTAGCAGATAATATGGATGTTCCACCACTTGTTGTATGTCCTTATGATGCCGAATTGTACGGACATTGGTGGTATGAAGGCCCTTATTGGTTGTACATATTATTTAAAAAAGTATATTATGACGACTGTAATTTTAAACTAATAACTCCACGGTGATTATATTGATATGTTTCCAAATATACAAGTCGCAACACCTTGTATATCAAGTTGGGGTAAAAATGGATACAGCGAAGTTTGGCTAAATAACGAAAACGATTATGCACATAAGCACCTACACGTAGCCGGAGACAGAATGGTAGAGCTTGCTCACCTATTCCCAAACGAAATGGACAAGCTAAGAAAATCAGCACTAAATCAATGTGCTCGCGAACTTCTACTTGCCCAAAGCAGTGACTGGCTATTTATAATAACAAACCAAACCATGGTAGACTACGCAAAACGCAGAATAAAAGACCACATTGGTCGATTTACCAAACTATACGAGCAAATAAAAAATAATGAAATTGATAAAGATTTCTTAAAAATGATTGAAGAAAAAGACAAAATTTTTCCGGATATTGATTATATGATTTATTACTAGAAAAAGATGAATTGGGACGGAAGAAAAAAACATTTTTTCGAAAATGCTTTTTTTCCTCCGTCCCAATTCATCTTTTTTTCTGTTTTTTCAATTATGTAAACATTTTTTCCCACATAGCTCCAAGGATAAGTAATTTCAACTTTCATTCGGACATATTGCGTTTTAGGGCATAGTTGAATAATATAATATGTATATCTTAGTTTATTTTGGTAGATAATATGATTGTATATTTTCGGAAGGAGTTATTATGATTAAGTCTTTTTGTATTAAAACCAATAATAAGAATATTTTAGATTATCTACTTGCAAATTTTAAGTGCGATACTCCTAATAATTTTTATTTATCTAGAAATAAATTTAAAATTTATAATAATGTTATTATTCATTATGTTGGAAAAGACGAAACTTGCTTCTATTCTTATGTTTCCAGCCTTATTCAACATACTATTTTAAAATTTTATGAAGATAAAATTTTAAATAATCTTATTAATTACGATTACTTTTATTTTAGTGATGGTGAAAAAAGTGATATTTTTGATATTGCCAAAGAATTAATTTCTGAAAGTGATATGCTACGTAGTTCAAGATTAAATACTTTATACCATATTTGCTATAATTATGTAAAAAGCAACAAAGCTATGATTTTAGACGGTTTTGTTAATTTTAGACTACGTGAATATTCTATGATTTTAACTGACATTATCTCTGAATCTGTTAATAATTTTACTATAAAAAAGGAATATAATGAATTTATAGAATTATTACAGTCATATGTAAATACTACTCCTTCTATGGTAAAAGAAGTTCATTTAATTTACTTTGCTGATGATTCATTATTATTAGATGAAAAAAAGAATATAATTCATATAGATAAATCAATTGCAAATGCAAAATATCTTTCTGATATTACATTTTCTTCAAATGATTATTGTCTAAACACTTTGCTTAATATTTTGCCTAAAAAAATTCATATTCATCTGTTAAACAACGGAAAAGGAACCGAATTTTTGGATACTTTGTGCGCGATTTTTGGCAAAAGAATAATCATTTGCCTTGACTGCAATATTTGCAATTTTTACAAGGCAAATGATATTTTAAAAAAGAATAATTAGCCATTTAGTCCACCTTTTATTATATACACATTTGAATAACACAAATCGTCCAAAATTTTGCTAGCTTTCCTGCTCCTACTTCCGCATTGACAATAACAAATAATTACAGCATCCCTATCTGTTATTATTTTCGTGACATTGCTAGCCAGCTCATACACAGGAATACAAATAGCTCCAGGCAAATGCCCCTCGTCATACTCCTGCCTACTTCTAACATCCAGCAAAACTGAATTTTCGCATTCCTTTCGTATCTTCATAGCCTCACTATATGATATCTCATTTCCCGATGTTCTAAAACAAATTATTCTCCTAATTCTACTCAAAATTTTCATATCCAAACCACACCCCATAAAAAAGAACCCTAATATATAATATTAAGATTCTTTTTTTATGTTAATTTATTTATTGTTTAATATCTGCTAAATCTGTTCCCGGCGAACATATATATAAATCTTGATTTCCGTTTAGAGTATTACATTTTATTATATTATATGTAGAATACTTATATATTATTGAACCTCCATCTAAATATTGTTCGACTTGTATTTTCTCTTCTTCTTCATCCTTTTTAGCTTGGTTTAAGATTTCAGACACAGTTATTTTCTCATTTTTTATAGCTTCTTGCAATGAGTATGTAATTCCCTCAATTGTTATATTAGCATTTCCGCCATATTCATATATATCATAATCATATAAATCCATTTCATCCTTGCTTATAATCTTATTTTCCTTTAAAGAATTATCAACCGTAAAATGTATTTCAAATGATTTACTACTCTCTATTTTTTCTTCCGCTTTTTTAGTCCACATCCATGTAATTCCTATAATTAAACATACTACTAATATAATAATTATTACCAGATTTCTTCTCATATAAAATCTCCCTCTATTACTAAGTTCTCTTCTTAATACTTTAACTTAAAATCAGTTACGTTTCCTTCTTTATCAACAGAAAAGTCAATTATTATTTTAAATCCAGATAGCTGATGTTGCCATTTTTCTAAGGTTTTATCATAAGTTATAAATTGATATTTTCCGTTCTTCTAGCATTCCCAAATCATAATTATAGCTTGTTATATTTTCTTTTTCTTTTGTTTTTTGTATTTTGTTATTATAAGAAATCTGTTCTTTATTTTCATTCTGTTCTTTGGTCTCTATTTTATATATTTCATAACTTTCGGAAATCTCATATTTATAATCATTGGTGTCCTTAATTTTATATTCTAGTTTTTTATTAGTTATGGCCATATCATATACTTCTATATTATCTTTTGAATTATAACAAGCAATTATCATATTCTTAGGTATTTCCACTTCACTTTTTTCTTTTAAACTCTCTATTTTTCCAACATTCATAATCAAAATTTTCAAGCTTTTATCCAATTGCCCTTCTTTATTATAATATATTAGAATTTCCTGTCCTTGTTTAAATTTTGAATTATTTTCCTCAGAATATGTAACTTCTATTAAATCGTCATAATTTTCAGGTTCCATAACCCACAAAGCATTAGGTAATACCTTAACTATAACAGCCTTTTTAGTTGCAGACATATTATTGTCTAATTTTCTTTCATAAACTAGGGTGCTTCCACTATTCTCATATATCCAATATGTAATTCCTATAATTAAACATACTACTATTATAGTCATTATAATAAACTTTTTCTTTATATTAGACATGTTTTCCCCTTTTTCTTCTTACACTAAAAATAGCCTTAATATAAAATATTAAGGTTATTTTTGTGTTTATTTATTTTCTTCTTCTTCCTCTTCTTTTGCTTTCTTTTGTTCTAGCAATTCGTTGTTTGTGCTGGTTGTGTATAGTAATGCTATTCCTAGTCCGATTAGGGTTGTTGGTACTATGCTTAGGTCTATTGGTAGGTTGAATATTAGGTAGATGCTTAGGATTAAGACTTCTACTACTAATATTGCTAGTATTGTTTTACATACTTGTTTTATTATTCCAAGTGAATGGTATCTAATACCTATATATACTAATGATATTGCAATTGATAATGCAACTGGCAATACATATGGTTTTATTATTTCATTAAAGTTTGCACTTGGCATAGTAATAACATCTAAATCGTCTTTGGTGTATTCTAATGAATATTTCTCATTTACTTTTGATACAAAATTGTTTATTTCATCATCACTTACTGTTGGAAGTGTTATCAATACCATTTCTCCAAAGTATTCTACATCTTGATAAACAGCCTCTTTGTCTGGGAAGCATTCTTTTACAAGTTCTGATAATTCTTCTTGGTTTACTCCGTTTTCATTATAAAATCCTAATTTAGTGTAATCTCCATATACATTTCCTATATTAAATCCATGTACAAAGAACATTATAATTCCTATTAAAATTACAACTGCCATTATTCCATATAATATTTTCTTTTTCATTTATCTCTCCTCCTATTTCTTTGCTTCCATCATATTGGCTTTTTGTATAAAGGTGTATTTTGTTATTATTAAGTTGTAAACAAGTGAAACTATTAGTCCCCAGAACAATGCTAGTCCAAAGCTTTTAATTGTTTCCCATTCTACAAATACAAATACTATTGCCATTATATATAGAGGAGCTTGTACTGATATATTTTTTATCAATTCTTTATTTATTGTTTTTGTAGCATTTGCAGAGTCTTTCTTAATTGCCTTTGCTATTGCTTGTACAAATACAAATTCAAGTAAAATGCTAATTGCAATTGCAGCTATTGCCTCTAATGAAATTATTGTGTCTGTAAATCTTACTGTAATTAAGTAAAGTGCTATATAGCCCACCATAGAAAGTGCTGATATTATTCCTAATGTTTTATATCTAATTACTAAATATACAATCATAACAGCTAAAACAACAAGTGCTGATATTATTATTTTGTTTAATGTATCTGGTGTTATAATTGGTGCAACATATTCGTTTGTTCCTATTGTGTATGCAATTGGATTTATTCCATTGTTTAGAACTATTGCAAGTTCGCCAGCTTGGACTAAATAATTCTTTATTGTGTTTGAATCATTTGAAGCAGATCCTACTGTTAATGGTAATTCACCATTTGACATAGTTTGTCCAAAATATGTTGTTGTTATTGTTTCGTCGTCTAATTTTATTGTAATTGTTTTCTTTGTAGAATTTCCTTCATCGTCTTTTGTTTCTACATATGTTTTAGAAATTTCTTCTAATTTTGTTTTTCCTTCATCATTAAATATGATGTCTAAATATACATTTGTTCCAGATGTACCATTATAGTACATTGTTTTTGTTTCTTTTATTTTTGAATTATCTAATAAAACTTCTCCTGAATCTGTGTCTGTTATTGTAAAGTTACCTTGTGATAATAAATATGCAAGAATATCGTCTATTTGACCATCTTCGCCAACTTCTAGTGCTATTGTTCCTGTTGTTTTATCTACTCTTAAATCATAGTTTATTATATTAAATTGGTCTAGTCTTTTTTTCATTATGTTTTTGGCTAATTCGTAATTTTCTTCTGTTAAAACCTCTTGACTATTTACAGGTGTTTTTTCTGTATTTTCGTCCTCTGAACCATCTGTTGTTGCTGTTGTTTTGCTATCTTCTTTATTTGATGTGTCTACTTTAAAAGTTATCAATCTTGTTCCATTTAATTCTTTTGAAGTGGTATATTCTGGCATAATGTTTTTTATATTACCACCT
This sequence comes from uncultured Clostridium sp., assembly GCA_900555835.1. Lineage (GTDB taxonomy): Bacteria > Bacillota > Clostridia > TANB77 > CAG-508 > UMGS1864. Next base: position 39,714 of record USMK01000001.1, on the reverse strand, counting down.
TGTAGTTTGTAAATTCCTACAAAAGATATTAGTGATATTAAAATTATGCAAATCACTAATATTGTTAATTTTAATCCATTGTTTTTTTTCACTTTAATTCCTCCTAGTTATACTTTTAATTACAATAATTTAGTATCATTTATTATTAACTCAAACCATATATTTAAGAATTTAGCAGCATATTTGCTCATCATTGTTCTTTCCATAAAAATTTCGAAATAATCAAGCATTGGGCAAATTGATGTGTCTATTGTTAAATCAAGTGTTACTTTTCTGTTTTCACTACTTATAATTAAATCTGATTTTGTAACAGCATAATTTACTTTATCGTGAATGTCAAAGCTTGCTAAGTTTTGGTTTCTTACTCGACTTCTATGCACATCAGATTTATCAGCAAGTATTAATGCAGCTGATATTTCGCTTACAGAATTCCCTGTATTTTCGTCGTGATTTCCAATCGCCATTAAAATCTGTACACAATCTTCAACAGGCATTCCCATTTCTTTTAATATATTGTAAGCTAAAATTGCTCCTGAATGAGCATGATCTACTCTGTTTATACAATTCCCTATATCGTGTAAATAGCCAGCAATTCTTGCCAGTTCAACCTTCTTTTCGTCATACCCTAATGTTTGCAAAATATCTCCTGCCCTTTTAGACACTATTGAAATATGTCTTACAGAATGTTCTGTATATCCCAAAGCATCAAGCTGTTGCTGTGCTCCTTCAACAAGTTGTTTAACTTCAAAATTATTTTTTACATCATCTAATGTTATCAATTTCTTCCTCCTAAAATAATCTTTCATAAATCTTTTCTAATTTTATCCTAAAATGCTAAAATAATCAACTATTTTTACAAAAAAACTTAGAATTTAGCTGTATATTATTATACATATAAAAAAGCAAGAATATGCTAAAATTATAATATATTCTTGCTTTTTATATGTGATACATTTTACTTATATGGTATTCTATACTATTTTTTATTATTGTTCTAATATTCTATTATTAACATCTTCTCTTAAAAGAGCATATAAAATTGAAGCAATTGGCACACTCACCGCAATTCCTGTAATTCCCCATAGTGAACCACCAACTGTTACTGCTACCATTACCCAAATTCCTGGCAATCCTACTGAATTACCCACAACCTTTGGATAGATAATGTTTCCTTCTATTTGTTGTAAAATAATTATAAACACTATAAACCCAAGTGCCAACATTGGACTTTGAACCGCAATTAGCAAAGCTCCTATTCCAGCTCCTATAAAAGCTCCAAAAATTGGTATTAAAGCAGTAAATCCTATTAGCACAGCAATAGTAAGTGCATATGGCATTCCTAATACAACCATACCTAAGAAACATAAAAATCCTAAAATACAAGCCTCTGTTACTTGTCCTGTTATAAATTTTGTAAATGCAGAATTGGTTACTTTAAATATTTTTAATGTTTTTTCCATTAGTTCTGGTTTCATATATGCCTGCATTATTTTTCTAAATTGCATTCCCAACTTCTCTTTTTGTAATAATATGTATACAGCAAAAATTAGTCCAATTACCAAATTAGCAACACCTGAAAATATAGCTGCTAAAATATTTATAGAGGAACTTAATATCGTTCCAGCCCAACTTTGTAGCAATTTCATTGTTTCGTCGTCCAAATTATTCCAGTCGATATTTATATTTTTAATTGTATCATTTATTTGCGGATATTGATTTGTCATATCATATAGCCAATTTTGCACATTAGTAGCAATACCTGGTATGTATGTTTTTATAGAATCTATTGTGTCTATTAACCCTGGTATTACTAGAAATATTACAAAAAATATTACTGCAAACAATATTAACATTGCTAGAAAAATTGAAAGTGGTCTTTTTATTCTTCTTATTATTTTGTTTTTCTTTTTGTTTTTAATCCATTTAGTTTCTATTAAATTAACAACAACATTAAGTACAAAAGCCATACAAGCCCCTAAAATAAATGGATTTAAAATTTTAAGTAGTCCTTGAAAACTTCCAAGTATATTGCTTAAATTTTGAAGGCCTAAATAAATAATAATTCCAATTGCTACTATTAATATAATTTTCTTTGTATTTTCCTTATCTAAATTCATATATTTCTACCTTTCTATTATATTTTACAATATTTCAAAAAAGGCGGAAAAGCTCCGCCTTTTTTTAGACTCTTAAAAAATTCTTTTTCCGAAATTTCTTAATATTTTCAACATTCATCATTCCAGTTATTGGATTTCCAAAATCAGTAAGAGGTTCTTCCATCTTACACATATTTATCAAATTTTTACATTCCTCACGACCGCAAGCCTTAACATTGCCCATTTCATCAAAGACTCTGTTATATTGCTCGATCATAGCTTGTAACTTTTCCATTATAAACCCTCCTTAATTTTTTAGAGTCAAAATAAAAAACTGCAAGAAAATTATATAACAAAGTAGTATGTTTGTCAATGCATAGTTTATGTTAACTTGCAAGATGATACTTTTATTCTAATAAATAGCTTGTTATATTTACTATTTTGCTATATATCCCCAAAAGCATCAATACTTAACTTTGTTTTAATAAAACTTTTTTCATTTCAATGATGTTGCTAAACGGAATATTAATCCCTTCTTCTGCCAATTTTACTACTCTTAATGAAGTCTTTATAATTTCATCTTTGACTATTTTAGGAATTTCTCCATCGCTGTTTGAATTCACATACTTTTCTTCTATGTATTTTTTTACCGTTGGAAAAATATTTTGTATTAAAAATACGGCAGTTTTTCCCAAAACATTTCCAAAAACGAAATTATATACTGGTTTTGTTAATTCTCTCCTTTGCAAAAATGTGGAGCCTATATTTAGACCCCACATTTTACTATAATTCACATTTTTAATTAATATTTCAATACTTTTTTATATATTTATTATTTTTCTTGTATATGTGTCAATGATGTGAAAGACTACATAGTTTTATGTTAACTGCATTAATCCGTATTTCTTTTTCATTATGTAATTAGTTTAATACCATATTTTTAAGTAATTAATCACTTAAAATTGATTCTTCTTTCCTCTATGACCAACGGTCTTTTCATTAATCTGTGATTTATAGACAATATGTATTCTCCCATAAAACCGATAAAAAATAACTGCAAAGCTCCCAAGAAAAACATTCCAATTAATATTGGTGCCATTCCAGCCGCAAATCTATCCCAATATAATATTTTTAGTATCAAGTAAATTATTCCTATTATTACGCTCACTCCACCAACAAACATTCCGCATAAAAGTTGCCAATCGTAACCCAATTTTAGTGTATGAGGTAAATCCTAGCATAGCCGCATCATATAAAGTATAAAAATTATTATGTGTCTTTCCTGCAATTCTTTTCGGTTGCTTATATTTTATCTCTTTCCTTTGAAACCCTAATTCTGCTACAATTCCTCTTAAATAAGGAGTTGTATCATTCAAGTTTCTCAATATATTTATAAAATCCTTATCATATAATCCAAAACCAGTAAAATGTTCAATTTGCTCTATATCTGAAAACTTTTTAATTATTTTATAATAACAAGAACGTAAAAAATACATCATTCTACTTTCTTTACTGGATTCTTTTACTCCAATAACTATTTTATAACCATTTTCCCATTCTTCTATAAATTTCGGAATTAATTCCACCGGATCTTGAAAATCTGCACATATTAGCATTGTACAATCACCGGTTGATTGCAATAAAGCATAATATGGAGAGTTAAATTGTCCAAAATTTTTGCAGTTAAAAATAGCCTTTATTTTTTTGTTTTCACTACACTTTTTTTCTATTATTTTTCTAGTATTATCTGTTGAATAGTTATCTATAATAATTATTTCATAATCATAACTATTCAAATTTTCTAATTCATTTACTATTGCATCACTTATATTTGCAATATTCTCTTCTTCATTAAATGCTGGTATTACTATGCTTATTTTTTTCATTTTTGGTCTCCTTATACCATTGTATTGTATTTTTTATTCCTTCATTAAATGAAACCTCTGGTTTAAATCCTGTATCTTTATTTAGTTTAGAAATATCAGCACATAAATACATTACCTGATTTTTACCATATGGAATTTCTCCAAATTTTATATCTAAATTTGGCAAAATTTGTTTTTTAATTTCTTTTATATATTTATTAAGTGGTTGAGCCTTTCCGCTTCCGATGCAATATATCTCTCCATTTTTTCCTTTTTCACCTAAAAGATACATTGCTTTAGCCACATCTCCAACATATAAATAATCCCACATTTGTTCAGCTTTTGTATATTTAGGACTTTCACCATTTAACATCTTTATTATGCTAGACATCACCATTGTGTTTTTTCCATCATACTCTCCATATATGCTTAAAATCCTAGTCCAGATAAATTCTATTCCTAAATTTTCTGCCAATATTTTTCCCATTTTACCTGCACATAATTTTGCGATTCCATATGCAGTTTGTGGATTTACACTTGTCAATTCAGTTAACTTACCTTCAACGTTTCCATATTCAGCTTGTGAACCGGCACCTATTATTTTTTTACACTTTATCATTTTGGCTAATTTTATAGTATTTAATGTATATTGTATATTTTTTAATTGTAATTCTACATTATTTCTAGCATCTCCCGTAGTTCCACTCCAAGCCAAATGATACATCACATCACATTCCTCAGATAAAACATTAGCATTTTCTATATTTTCTAGATCGCATTCTATTATTCTCAATTTCTGAAAATTATTTAAAATCCATTTTCGCTCAGAATTTGGTCTTATTATTGCTGTTACTTCAACGTCATTATTTATCAAATATTTTATTAGGTTAATCCCAATCATGCCAGTTGCACCTGTTATTATGGCTTTTTTCATACACTTTCTTCTCCTATTTTATTATTTTCAAAATTCTTTCCGTTATACGATTAGCAGACATTCCATATTGTTCTCTTAAATAATTATGATTTCCTACAATGGTGGTATATTCGTCATTTAATCCTATTCTTACTAATTTAGCCACTCTTTCTTCTTCGGCCATTACTTCTGCTACTGCACTACCTAATCCTCCAATTATATTATGTTCTTCTATTGTTACTATTATTTTTACATTTTTAGCAACATTTCTTATAGCTTTTCTATCTATTGGTTTTATCGTTGGGAAACTATATTGAGCTACACTAATTCCTAACTTTTCCAAATTTTTTCTAGTTTGTACCGCTTCATCTAATATTGCTCCTGTTGAGAAAATAGCAATATTATTTCCTTCCGAAATTTTTATAGCTTTTCCTATTTCGAAATTTTGTAAATTATGGTGTATTTGCTGTTCTCCTCCTTTACCTAATCTTAAATAACAAGTTCCATCAGTTTTTAGCATTGCCTTAGTTACTTCTTTTGCTTCTAATAAATCCCCTGGGGCAAATACTTTAACATCTGGCAAAGCTCTCATTATTGCAATATCCTCAGTTGCGTGATGACTCATTCCGTGAGCACCATATACAAATCCTCCTCCTACAGAAACAATTTTTACATTTGCCTTGTGATATGCACAATCATTTCTTATTTGTTCTAAGCATCTCATTGTTGGAAAATTTCCTATTGAATATGTTACTACTTTTTTTCCTTCTTTTGCCATTCCGGCAGCTACTCCAGTCATATTTTGCTCTGCAATTCCAGCATTTATAAATCTTTGAGGATATTTTTCCATAAACGGTGTTAATACTCCAAATCCTAAATCTCCCGTAATAAGACAAATTTGATCATCATTTTCAGCAATATCTACTAATGTTTTTACAAATGTATTTCTCATTTTCTGGCCTCCTCTAATTCCTTTATAGCATTTTCATAGTCTTCTCCTTGTGGGGCTCTATAATGCCAAACAATATTGTTTTCCATAAAAGATATTCCTTTTCCTTTTATTGTATTTGCAATAATTACTGTTGGCTTATTTTCTTCTTTTGTTTCATTTAAAACTTTTTCAAGTTCCTTGCAATTGTTTCCATCAACTTCTTTTACATTCCACCCAAATGCCTTCCACTTTTCGGCAAAAGGTTCCAAATTCATTGTATTTTCACAAAATCCCATTGCTTGCATTTTATTATGATCTATTATAACAATTAAATTGTCTAGCTTATATTGTTTTGCAAATAAGGCACATTCCCAAGTAGTTCCCTCATCACATTCTCCATCACCCAAAATAACATATATTTTGTGCTTTTTTTCATCCATTTTAGCTGCCAATGCCATTCCAGCAGCAACAGATATACCGTGCCCGTAATGAACCTGTTGAAAATTCTACTCCTGGTACCTTTTTATGAGACACGTGACCTGATAAAATACTTCCATTAGCATAATGTGTTTTTAAAATTTCAGTATCAAAAAATCCTTCTTCTGCTAATGCCGAATATATTGCTGCACCAGCGTGTCCTTTGCTTAAAATTATTCGATCTCTTGTATCTAACTTAGGATTTTCTGGATTATAATTCATTATTTTAGCATAGAGAACAGCTATAATATCTGCCACTGATAATATAGCGGCAATATGTGAACCATTTGATAAGTGAGTCATTTCTATTGCATCTCTTCTAATTTTCCAAGCAAGTTCTTCTGAATCAGTAATTTTTCTTTTCATTTTTCACACCTTCTAATTATAAATAGCTTCTTTTATAGCTTTGGCTATATATTCCAATTTTTCTTCTGTCATTCCTGGGTAAACTCCTACCCAAAATGTTTTATTCATTATTATGTCTGTATTTGTTAATTCTCCAACTACTCTGTATCCTTTTTGTTCTTTCCTCATTTCGTCAAAACAAGGATGTTTTATCAAATTTCCAGCAAATAAATTTCTTGTTTGAATTCCTTTTTCTTCTAGATATTTTACAACCTTATTTCTATCAACATTAGGTTTACAGGTTATTACAAATCCAAACCAACAAGGCTCTGAATTTTTACAAGCTTCTGGTAATATTAGTTTATCGCTAGTATCTTTTAAAGCTTCTTTTAATTTATTAAAATTATATTTCCTTTTTTCTACAAATTCAGGGAACTTCTTCAATTGTGCTACACCTACTGCGGCCTGCATATCCGTAGCCTTTAAATTATATCCAAAATGTGAATATACATATTTATGGTCATATCCAACTGGTAATTCACCATATTGTTTATCAAATCTATGTCCACATAAATTATCCATTCCAGACGGGCAAGAACAATCTCTTCCCCAATCTCTAAAAGACCTTATAATTTTATTTAATATAGCATTATTGGTATATACTGCCCCACCTTCTCCCATAGTAATATGATGTGGTGGATAAAAACTTGATGTTCCGATATCTCCAATCGTTCCTGTAAATTTTTCTTCTCCGTTTATTGTATATTTAGAACCCAAAGCATCACAATTGTCTTCTATTAGCCATAAGTTATTTTTATCACAAAATTCTTTTATTTTGGATAAATCAAATGGATTTCCTAATGTATGTGCTATCATTACCGCTTTTGTCTTATCAGACAAAGCTTTTTCCATCATACTTACATCTATATTGTATTGTGGAATGGTAACATCAACAAATACCGGAATTGCTCCATATTGTATAATTGGTGCAACTGTTGTTGGAAATCCCGCAGCAACAGTTATTATTTCATCTCCTCTTTTTATTCTTTTTTCTTCCAATACTGGTGAAGTTAGAGCCATAAATGCAAGTAAATTAGCAGATGAACCCGAATTTACTAAACTGCAATATCTTACACCTAAATATTTAGCAAACTCTTCTTCAAATTTTTTAGTATATCTTCCCGATGTTAGCCAAAATTCCAATGCACTATCTACTAAATTCATCATTTCTTCACTATTATATACTCTTGAAGCATAACTTATTTTATCTCCTTCTTTAAATTTTTTGGAAATATTATGATACTTTTCATAATATTGTTTTACTTCTTCTAGAATTTTCTCTCTGTCTTTTTTTTCATCCACATTTTCAAACATATATTTGCCTCCCCCATTTGTTTTTATACTTTTGCAAATATTAAAATTTCATTATTTGCTATTAATATATTCATTTATTTGTTTTTCCATCTCTTGCAAAATTTGTGTTTTCTCTAAATTAATTTTTGAAAATTCAACAGTTGCTTCTACTGCCTTTTCTACACTCCATTTAGGAAACCAGCCTAACTTATTTTTTATTTTTGAACAATCCAGTTTTAAAAAATTAGCTTCGTGTGGTCCTTCTACATTATTGCATTCCCATTGTAAACCTTGTCCCCATTTATTCACAAATATTTTTACAATTTCACCTGTTGTTATACAATTCTCTTCATTTGGTCCCACATTATATGAGTCTGCATATTTATTATCTATATATTGTTTTTCTGCAATAAGCAAATATGCAAATAACGGCTCTAATACATGTTGATATGGTCGTACAGAATTTGGATTTCTAATAATTATTGTTTCTTTGTTAATCGCAGCTCTCACACAATCTGGTATTATTCTATCTGGGGCATAATCTCCTCCACCAATCACATTTCCAGCTCTTGCAGTTGATATTCCAATTTTTCTGCCTTTAAAAAAACTTCTTTTGTATGTATGAGTTATCAATTCAGAACAAGATTTACTGTTTGAATATGGATCATATCCGTTCAATTCTTCATTCTCTCTATATCCCCATTCCCATTCGTGGTTTTTATAAACCTTATCTGTTGTTACATTTACAAATGATTTTACACTATCGCACTCTCGTATACATTCTAATACATTTACAGTTCCCATAACATTAGTTGAATAGGTATATTCTGGTTCTTCATAAGATTTTCTTACTATCGGCTGAGCTGCTAAATGAAAAACTATCTCTGGTTGAATTTCATTAAACACCTTTTTTAGTTTTTGTAAATCTCTAATATCTCCAACTACCGAATTCATATTTTTTCCCACTTCAATTGTTTCATATAGACTTGGCGTTGTAGGAGCTTCTAGCGAATATCCTGTTACATCAGCTCCTAACATTAATAATATTTTAGTTAACCACGTCCCTTTAAAACCGGTATGACCTGTTATTAGGATTTTTTTGTTTTTATAAAAGTTTATATTCATATCTAAAATCTCCTATTTACTAATACAACTAAATAATTTTCTAACTCAACAATTTTCTGATCTATATCTCCTAATTTTTGTATTTGACTTTTTGCATCATAATATTGCTCCATTGTTGGTTGTATAAATTTATCATATCCCAAAACTGTTAACCATTTATAAATTTCCGTATTTGGTTCCCCAAATGCATCATCAGCCCAATATAAGTATGGATACATATTTGATTGACTAGGCTTATCAATATAGCTATATTTTTGGTTATCATATGCATAATTTTCTGGTTCAAATATTTTTACAATGAAATTTGCCACTTTCACATTTAATTTATCTGTTGAAACGCATAAATTTTCTATTGAATATTTAGAAAGATCAATCTTATTAGCTATAAATATAACAGGTTTATTTTTTATATCATATTCATCTTCTAATCTTTCTGCATTCTCTATTAAATATGTTTTTTCTTGTTCATATCTAACATAATTATAATAAAAGTTTTTATTGGTTTCTTTTGCTTGATAAAAAATTATAAGAAAAGCCAAAAATATAAATATATTCTTTACAATTTTATTTTTATCTGCATTTATAAAATATTGTATTAACATCATAAACGCAAATGCACTAAATAACTGAAACACTTGACAAGTTCTATAATTAGCAGCTATTCCTTCTATTATAGATAATGCAAAAATTGAAATTATTTCTCCAAAGAAAAGCAAAAATATCATAAAATTTTTATTTTTCTTACCATAAATAATCCCTAAAATCAACATTATAACACTAGATATTTGCATTACTGTTATTGGTAAATATAATAATCCATTTATTCCGAAATAATAAAAAGTTGTTTTTAATAAATTTTTTATTGCTTCTCCAACACCTATTCTAATATAATAAATTTTTTTATCGGCTTTAACACTTGGTTCTAAATTGAATATTATTAATATTAATTTAGATATAATCGCATTTATTATCATAGAGATTAATAAAGGAATTAACATAATTAGCAAATTTTTTATTATATCTTTTGCATTTTGGTGTTTTCCATATATATAATCTAATATTTCAATCATTATAATTCCAGATAAATAAACCGTTACACTAGATTCATATATTGCTGATATTATACATAACATTATGGTCGAAAAAATTAAATATTTCTTTTTTTCCATAATTTTATATGAATATAGTAAATTAAAAATTACAGCATTTACAAAAAAAGAAAAGCAAACTCCTAAGCTCATTGGGGTATATGCAAAAATCTCATTTATTAATGGGGATGAAACAAATAAACAAGAAAATATTGTATATGTTACAGTATTTATTTTATCTTGACTTATTCTTTTAAATAATATACAAAAGGTAATTGCAGCCATTGCAAGGAAAATCACTGCTAGTCCATCAACAAAAAAAGGATTATATTCCATCACTCCAAAAATTTTATCAATCAACACCCCACCATATCTATTTTGTGCTAATAATTCTCCATCTTTATAATATCTAGCATCTGATAATGTATCAACGTTTACACTATAGTGCGTTACTACAAACCCAAAACTTAATATAATAACTAATATTAAAGGAATTATATATTCTGGTTTCTTTACAAAAAAATAAACATTTCTCTTCAAATTTTCCATTAATCTTCCCATACCTTCCATTTTGCCATTCCATTTTTCCATAGTTCTTCTAGTTGCATTTTATCTCTTTGAGTATCCATACATTGCCAAAATCCATTATGTCTATATGCAACAAGTTCTCCATCCTTAGCTAAATTTTCTAATGGTTCTTTTTCAAAAACAGTTTCATCTCCCTGTTTAATATAATTAAACACTTCTGGATTTAAAACCATATATCCACCATTAACTAAATTACAATCATCAGCTTTTTTCTCTCTAAAACTATTTATAATATTTTTTTCATTAATTTCCAAAACACCGAATCTTTGTCCTACATTTACAGCTGTTATTGTTGCTATTTTTCCGTGTTTTTTATGAAATTCTACCAACTCTTTAATATTTATATCACTAACTCCATCTCCGTAGGTAAGCATAAAAGGCTCGTTTCCAATATATTCTTGAATTCTTTTAATTCTTCCACCTGTCATAGTATTTAATCCAGTATTTACTAGTGTAACCTTCCAATTTTCAGAACAATTTTTATGTACAATCATTTCATTTTTTGCTAAATCAAATGTAACATCTGAGGTGTATAAAAAATAATCGGCAAAATATTCTTTGATTTTATATGCTTTATATCCAAGACAAATTATAAAATTATTAAATCCATAATGAGAATATTCTTTCATAATATGCCAAAGAATTGGCTGTTCTCCAATTTCTATCATTGGCTTAGGTTTTAAATGTGATTCTTCCGAAATTCTGGTTCCAAATCCACCAGCTAATATTACAACTTTCATAAAACTCCTCCTATGCTTTTTTCTTATAATTATTTATCATATATAATAAATAATTTCAATACATTTTTTAGATTTTCATATTTTTAAATCCCCCTCAAATCAAATTCTGGTACATATTCTTCTTCGTGTTCACCTAAATCTTGCATATATCCGATTTTGAATTTCTAATTCTTCTACATATTGTTCAATTTGGTCATATTCCTCTTGGGATATTTTGCGATTTAATTCTGGATGTTCTTTTGCCATTCCGGCTGGGAAATATTGTGCCATTAAGCTTATATAGACTTGCGGTGGAAAATTTTCAGTTATTATTTTTAGCACTTGCTTAGTGTTTTCTATATTATTTGGTAAAATTAAATGTCTTATTATTAAACCTTTTTTTATTAATCCATTTTCATCTAACTTAGGTGCACCAACTTGTCTGTACATTTCTTTTATTGCAGGCAAGCAATAGCCATAGTAATTCTTTACTCTTGAATATTTTTCTCCTAGCTCATTGCTAGCATATTTAAAGTCTGGTAAATATACATCAATATATCCCTCTAATTCTTTTAATGTTTCGACACTTTCATATCCACTAGAATTATATATAATAGGCAATTTCAAGCCTTTTTGTTTTGCTAAAATTATGGCATCCTTTATCTGTTTAGCATATATAGTAGGTGTTACAAGATTTATATTATTTGCTTTTTGAGCCTGTAAATTCAAGAATATTTCGGTTAGTTTCTCTACTTCAACCTCTACTCCAAATCCCTTGCTACTTATTTTATAATTTTGACAAAAAACACATCCCATATTGCAATTAGAAAAAAATACTGTTCCAGAGCCACTTTCTCCACTTATACAAGGCTCCTCAAAAAAATGCAAAGAAGATAAAGCAACTTTTGCTTTATCTGTGGCTTTGCATCTTCCAATACCAATGCTTCTATTAACTTTGCAATTATGTGGACATAAATCACATTTATTTAGATTCATTTTCTATATCCTCACTTATATGTCTGTAATATGCTTCTTTTAAATTTTTTCTTGTAACTACCTTGTTAACTCCGCTCTTTCTCTATTCTTTGGTAAATCTCTGTTAACATATTCTTTATTTTAGGGTTTAAATGCACTCTTTCTTCTACCCTATCCCAATACTCAATTATACAAGAAGGTGTCCAATTCTTGCCATGATATGTTTTAGATGCAGATATTTGGTCGCAAATCATTTCTGCAACATATTTGTATGGAATAACAGGCTCCTTTATAGGTGAAAACTCGTCATACCAATATTGTGGATGATGCTTATTTCTACCCAAATGATGTACACGAGCTTCTGAATACCCATTATCCTCCAAACAAGCTAATATTGGGCTTCTGTAACCTTGAAAATATTTTACACCTTCCCAAAACTCAGTTGGTGAATATTTAGATAAATCATGTGTAAGTCCTCTCCAAGGCACACCAGCTCTTATAGAAAGTACAAATACTAACCATCTATGCTTGTTTATTGTATTCAAATGTCTTAACATATTTTTTAACATTTATATTTCCCCTTTAATTATTTCCGATATATTGTATTTTTTAATGATTTACTAGCCTCATCTAAATCACATACAAAATAATAAACTCCACTAATCATTTGTCCCTTACCAGAACCATTTCCAGTTTCCTCAGATGGAATTTGTTTTGAAGTAATATTGCTCATATATTCAGAACTACTACCTAAGGCATTAGTTAGAATACCTATGCATTCTGTTACATTTAAGTTTGTTTTTACTTCTGACAATATGCTGTCACTTAATCCCATGATTTTGCTAATTCCCATTTTAGAAACCTTGTCCATTACAGCAGTTATAACTTCTCTTTGGCGTTCCTCACGAGTGAAGTCATTGCCAACAGTTCTGTTTCTAGCATGAGTTAGAGCTTGCTCGCCAGTTAGTGTAACTTTGCCGTAGCTTGATAGGGTTTTAGTTGACTTTCCTGTCATAGCATATGATTCTCCAACATACTGATTGATATAATCCATTTCAGCTTTTGAAATTTCTAATTGAATTCCACCAATTTTGTTAATAATATTGATTAAACCTTTAAAATTAACAGTTACATATTCAGAAATATTTAACCCAAAGTTTTCGTTTATTGTTTTCAATGCTAATGTTTCTTTCCCATAAGCATAAGCATGATTTATTTTGGTTTTTCCGTGTCCTTCAACCTTTACATAAGTATCTCTTGGCATACTAATTAACTTTATTGTATGATCTGTTTGATTTATAGAGGCAATCATTATTGTATCACTTCGACCACCATCAATTCCAAATAATGCAATATTTTTTATACTGTCAAATTCTTTTTTACTTACATTATTTGATACTTCATGGTACAAATCATTATTTAATCCTAATTGACTTTCGTCTAACTTTTCAAATCCCACTTTTCCAAGTGTGCTAGATGCAATATATACCAATGTACCAAAGATTATTGCAAATATTAGTAATATTGAGATTATAATTATTGCAATCTTCTTTCCCTTTCCAATTTTCTTTTTTTGGTCTTCTTTCGTTCCACCTGTTCTTTCCTTTTTTACTTTTTCTGGTTTCTCATTATTTCCAGCCATTCTTTTACCTTTTGTTCCCAAGTTAGTTACCTCCCTATTCTTTTTTCTCCTTCATGATATCTTTCATATTCTAACTTATTATACATTTATTTCTAATTTTTTTCAATATTCTATTGAATGTTAATATTCTAATTCTATTTACTCATCTTTATTAGCCAATTTTCTTGTAGAATTCTTCCATTTGATTCCCTATTGAATGTTTTTCCTTTTCTATTTTTAAATTATTTATATATGTTTCATTTTTATTGTCTAATAATTCCTCTATTGCCTTTGCAATATCATTTACCTCATAACTTGTAATCGTTCCTGTTTTACCATTTTTTATTTGATCACTCATTCCTTGGCAATCTGTAATTACAATTGGTTTACAAAAAATCTTAGCTTCTCTAACCGTTGTGCTAAGTCCTTCATGTCTTGAAGTTTGAACATATATATCAGAATTATTTAAATATATATATGGATTTTTTATTGATCCCATCAATATCATTTCATTTTCTATGTGGTTTTTTCTTATTAACTTTTCTAGGTTTTTTCGTTCTTTACCTTCACCAAGAATATACCACTTAAAAGAATAACCATCCTTTTTAATTTTTTTACATACTTTTATGGAAATATCATACCCTTTTACATATCTTAAATTTCCTATTGATATTATTTTTTTTCCTTTATATTCTTTAAAGTTATTATTTATTTCATGTTCTTCTTTAGCTTTTTGATATAATTCTTCTACATTAATAAGATTTGTAATTGTATCTATTTTTTCAGTCATTTCAGGCATATTTTTTTTCAAATCATCTTCCATAGTCTTTGAAACAGCAAATAATTTGTCCAATTCTTTAACATATTTTTCCTCATAACTTTTTTTAAATCCACCTTTAATAAAATTCGTATGGAAAAATCCATATTTTTTTTGTGCGTCTACTTTATCAACAACATAATATATACTATTTCCTTCTAAATATCCAATAGCTATATCATATGTTTTTTTATTTTTAGGGACAATATACTTTAAAGTTTTCCAATTGTAATAATAGCTTTTTATTCTTAAAATTTTTCTTATTTTTAGCATTGCTGTTTGCCAACATCTAAATATAACAACTGGAATATTTCTTAAAAACATTTTTGGTTTTATCAAATGTTTTACATGATAAAATGCATATTGAAATTTTATATCATGATCTAAAATATTTACCTTAGAAGGTATTTCATTTAAATAATGCATATCATCCTTTCTAAATAATAATAAATCTACTTGATATTCTGAATAATTTATATTTTTTAATAGTTCTACTAGTGCTTTTTCAGCTCCGCCACAAGAAATGGTTGGCATTACAAATAACATTTTTTTCATATTTTCTTTTCCTTCCACAAATATCCTTTCATAATTGATAATAAATATTGATATAAGTATTTAATTTCTTTTCTGTATATAATTAAATTAATAATTATCATAAATAAAGTAATTACATATTTTATCCAATTTGTTGCAAAATACCAATTACATATTGCTACTATATATACCGAAATGATTGAAATTATTATATAATTGTATTTATCTGTGATTTTATAATATTTATTTCCCAATAAAGTCCTAACAATAAGCATTACAATAGCTGACGTTCCAGCAGCAATAGCAGCTCCTGCTGTTCCCACAATAGGTATAAGCAGTAAACAAATCCCTATATTAGTAACTGTATTGCACACAAAAGTAATGATATTTAAATAACTTTTTTTAGAAATCATTATTCCTATTCCTGTTGTGTCTGCAATCGTATTACATACAGGAGTAAATAATAAAAATGCAAAAAAGGCTTTACTTTCTCTATATTCGCTTCCTAATAATAAATATATTATGTCTTGTCCTAAAACTACTCCTAGTGCTAACATAATTATTAAAAAAGTTATTATTTTATGTACTTTTTTTAACTTTTCACCATCATTTTGATAATTTTCGTATGCAAATGGATTCCAATATGTTGTAAATCCAGTTTGTAAAATTGTTAATATATTGGCTATGGTTACTGCATTAGAATAAATACCAACTGCTGAATAATCCAAAATTTGTTTTAAAACCAATTGAGGAATTGAATTATTTAACCATGATAACAACAATACTGGTAAATAAGGTATTGCAAATTTCAATATCATTTTTACCGTTTCTTTTGGTACATTCTTAGTAGTTACAAATATGCTTTTTTTATTTACAATAATCATTATTATAGACACCATTAGATATCCTATTGATATTAATAAAATTGCATTATAATATGTAGCCCCTAATATTACAGAAAATATAATTAATATTTTTTCTATAATAGTTATTGAAACAGATTGGAAAATATATAATTTAATATCTTTTTCCATTCTTGAATAAATACTGCACATTCTTAATATAGTACTTGCTATAATTGATATTATTAGTAATATAGAAACTTTTATATTGCTTTCTCCTGAAATACTGTTTGAAATATAACTATTAAAAATCAGTACAAATATACTATATATTATTGACATTGTAAAATTTATTTTCAAACAAAATGAAAATAAATTTTTTTTATTCAACCCTTCTTGTTTTTCGTTGTAAAATCTCATATATGCTTGATCTAATCCCAATATTGATAATATTTGGAAAAAATTTAAAAATGTTATAAATAAATTAACCTTACCTATTTCCTCTGGCAAAAAAAGTCTTGTAATAATTGGAGTTGATATAAAACTAATAATTGCACTTATCCATGCAGCAGACGAAAATCCTATTAAGTTTTTTATAAATTCAATTCCCTTTGAACTTTTATTCATCTAATAATTTCTCCTTATATTTTTGTACTACAATTTCCAATAGTGACATTCCAACTATTATTATCATTCCCAATATTGCAGTAAAATTCAATACATATGTTATAATATAATCAAACTCAGCTCTTGGAATAAACAGCATAATATTATAACTTAACAATAAACAAGCTGATAATATATAACTTTTTTTATATATTTTATAAAAAATAGCCATATAAGCTCCTAAAAATAAATTTCCTACTATAACTCCCCAGTATTTAAAATCAATATATAATTCAGCAATATATGACGATCCATATCCATGTCCATTTAAATATGCTTCTGAATCGATAAAATATGATATTGTATGCATAAATGAAGCTCCACTCATGGCATATTCTTGTGTATAATATACTGGATAATTCAAATTAAAAATCATATTAGTTATAGGATTATATACTATATATTGTATTATATTACCTAAGCTATATAAGCCTGTTTTGGGTATTTCATTTTCATACAATTTTTCATATCCAATAATGTTGACACTATTTCCTATACTTTTAAAAAATCTTTCAATCTGACCAATAAGATTAAAACTTTCAAGCTGAATATTTTCTCTTATGTATACAAGTAAGCTTAATCCAGCAAAAATAAAAGGAATCGCTATACATATAGCAATAATATATGATTTTTTTACCCACTTTTCATCTTTATTTATAAATTGTCTAAATACAATATAAAAAATTATTGTTAAAATATTAATAATACAATTTCCTCTATTACCAACAAATAATACCATTATTGATTCTAGTAAATATAGTATAATTGGAATTTTACATTCTTTTTTATTCGGCATAGTTGCAATAAAAATAAAGAATGCAATAGTTCTTGTATTTGCGATTATACGTATTACATATGGTATATATGAAGTAAATGATTTAACATATTCTAAATATGAATGTTCATTAATATAAATGGCTTTTTCAAGTATTAATATAATATTTATTGCCCATCCAATAAAAAAAATAATTTTTGAATATTTTTGTAATTTACTTTTTAATTCTTCTTTTGTTATATTATAATTTAAAACTTTTATGTTTTTATTTTCTTTACATTCTTTTACATATTTCTCTACTAAATAAAATCCTACCAACATAGATAATAATGAAATATACAAAGTCCTTATTATATGCATGGATATTGCATTTGAAAAAATGTATACAACCTTTCCTGTTTCAATCAACTCCACAACCTGTCTTCCCATAAGGAAAATAAAAAAACATCCCATAAATAAAAATAAAAGTATTCTTTTTTTTATATTTTGTAAGCAAAAAATGATACTAGCTATAAATATCATTATAACAGCAATATATGAAAGTGTAATATTTTCGTAAAATATTGCTATTATAACAATACTAATAACAACTAAAATCATTGGTATATATTTTAATACATTTTTGCAGTTATTTTTTTCGAGTTTCATTTATAATCACCATTTCCTTTAAAAGAAAAATTAATTTAAAACCTGCCAATTTAATAAATAATTTTTTTAATTTATTTGTTTTGCTTATGTATTTATTTTTTCTCCAATTTTCAAATTCAATATCAAATTGTTGTAAATGCGCTCTTATTTCCTTTGCCGAATAATTGTGTTTTATCATAAGCATTGTTTTTCCATATATCATTTCCATAATAGCATGATATTCGATTTCCTCTTTATATCCATTATTTGCATTTTTTATCATATTTTGAAATGTTTTATCATAAAAACTCAAATCAATTCTTTCGTTTTCTTTTTGGTTAGATAAAGAATTATTTCTTTGTCTATAATAATATAATGGTTCATTTATAATAGAAATTTTTTTGGCAAAAGTAAGTAAAGGTATTGTAATCCCCATATCTTCCCCTCTTTTTATATCTTCTGGAAACATTAATCCACATTTATCCCAAAAATCTTTTCTAAACATTTTAGTCCATGCATGATTTCGAATATATGCTATTTTTTCCTTTTGACTTGAATTATTATCAATTTGTGCTAACGAATTTCCTTTATTTTTTTTTCTATCGTCTACCATCCAATAATCGCAAATTGCAATTTCAGCATCGTCATTTACTATACCTTCTAGCATATTTCTAATAAAATCTTTATCTACCCAATCATCACTATCTATAAATGCTAAATACTCTCCTGTGGCATTTTTTATTCCAGTATTTCTAGCAGCAGATAAACCTCCATTTTTTTCCCTTCTTATATATATACATCTTTTATCTTGTTTCTCATACTTCTTTGCTATCTCACCACTATTATCAGTTCCACAATCATCTATTAGCAACACTTCTATATTTTTATATGATTGCTTTAATATAGAATCTACACATTCCTTTAAGTATTTTTCCACATTATATATTGGTACAATTACAGATACCTTGCTTTCCATATTTTTTCTCCTCTTATTTTAAATTTTCCACATACCAATCAATTGCTAGTTTTATACCTTCTTCAAAGCTATAATCTGGATTATAGCCTAAATATTTTTTAGCTTTTTCTATACTTGCATTTGAATGTTTTATATCTCCTGCTCTATCAGGACCATATATTGGTTCTATGTTTTTATTCAAAGCTTCACATAAATCATTATAGATGTCTATTAAATATTCTCTTCCACCATATGCAATATTAAATGCTTGTCCTGCTGCTTCACTATCTGCTAAGCAAGCTCTTAAATTTGCTTCAATAACATTTTCTATATATGTAAAGTCTCTTGATTGCTTTCCATCTCCATTTATCGTAGGTCTTTCGTTATTTATCAATTGTTTTATAAACTTAGGAATTACAGCCGCATAAGCCCCATCAGGAGTTTGTCTTTTTCCGAAAACATTAAAATATCTTAATCCATATGTATCTAAATTATATAATCTTTTGTATAATTTAGCATATTCTTCGTCTACTCTTTTAGTCAAAGCGTAAGGAGATAATAAATTGCCCTCATCTCCTTCTACTTTTGGTAAATTAGCACTATCTCCATATACAGATGAACTTGATGCATAAACAAATTTCTTTACATGATTTTGTCTAGCTGCTTCTAGCATATTTAAGGTCCCTGATATATTTACTTTTTCATAATATAATGGCATTTCTATACTTCTAGGAACAGAACCCCAAGCAGCTTGATTTAATACATAATCTACACCTTTGCACGCATTCATACAAACTTCTAAATCTGTTATATCGCCTTTTATAAATTCGTAATTAGGATTATTTATAAATAAATCTACATTCTCTTGTTTTCCTGTTGATAAATTGTCCAAACATCTTACTTTATATCCCATATTTAATATTGCTTCACATAAATTTGATCCTATAAATCCAGCTCCACCTGTTACTAGAAAAACTGTATTTTCATTGAACTTTAAATCTTTATATCCCATTTTATAACCTCCAATAGCTATATCCAGCTTCTTTATATTCTTCCTTATTTAAAATTCCTTTTACATCAATAATAATTTTTTTGTCTTTAAACATTTTTTCAAATTGATTCATTGTTAATTTCTTAAATTCCTCATGGCAAGTTGAAATTATTAAAGCATCTAAATCTTGTAATTTGCTCATGTCAGCAATTTCAATGTTGTATAATTTTTTAGCTTCCTCTTGATCTGCAACTGGATCACAAACTATTGGTTCTATTTCATATTCTCTTAATTCTTTTATAATATCATTGACTTTTGAATTTCTTGTATCAGGGCAATTCTCTTTGAAAGTTATTCCTAATATTCCAATTTTAGCATTTCTTATATTTTTATCATTTTTTATAAGCATTTTTACAGTATTCTCTGCCACATATTTTCCCATATCGTCATTGATTCTTCTACCAGATAAAATTATTTGAGAATGATATCCTAATTGTTCGGCTTTATAAGTTAAATAATATGGATCTACACCTATACAATGTCCTCCTACAAGTCCTGGGTAGAACTTTAAGAAATTCCATTTTGTTCCAGCAGCATCTAGTACAGCTTGTGTGTCTATATTCATTTTGTTAAATATTATAGATAATTCATTCATAAATGCTATATTTATATCTCTTTGACTGTTTTCAATAACTTTTGCAGCTTCTGCTACTTTTATACTTTCAGCTCTATGTACTCCTGCTTTAACCACTAATTCATATGTTTTCGCAACATTTTCTAATGTTTCTTCATCCATTCCAGAAACAATTTTTACAATAGTTTCTAATCTATGTACTTTATCTCCTGGGTTAATTCTTTCAGGAGAATATCCCACTTTAAAGTCTACTCCACATTTTAATCCAGATTCTTTTTCCAATATTGGAACACATATATCTTCTGTTACGCCAGGATATACAGTTGATTCATAAACAACAATTGAACCTTTTGTTAAGTTTCTTCCAACAATTGTGCTTGCTGATTCAACTGGTGTTAAATCAGGCATATGATCATCTCTTACTGGTGTTGGGACTGCAACAATATGAAATTTAGCTTCTTTTAATTTGCTTTCATCTGTTGTAAATTCAACAGTAGTTTCTTTTAAAGCTTCATTTCCAACTTCTTTTGTTACATCTATCCCCTTTTTATACATTTCAATTTTAGTAGCATTAGTATCAAAACCAACTACATCGATTTTTTTTGCAAAAGCTACCGCTATTGGCATTCCTACATATCCTAATCCTACTAATGATAATTTTGTTTCCTTCTTTAATAATTTTTCATAAATGTTTTCCATTTTATTTTCTCCTCCTATAAAATATTGAAACTAATGAACCTGTTCCATATGATAAATGTAATAATAAAAAGTAAATTAGCATTTTTACTATTTCTAATGGATTCTTGGTTTTTTGTATAGCAAAAACTAAACCAAGTATTGCATAAAGTGACATTTCTGCTAATAAAATATATGTAAATATTGCATTTACAAAAGATAATATAAGTAACCCTATTATACTAAGTACAAACATTAATGGAATTATATGTCTTATAGATAAAGATTTTTTATCTTGTCTAAATACAATAATATTCCATTTTCCATTTAAAAATCCCTGTCTTAACATCTTTTTTAAGCTATTTCTTACATAATAATTGGATTTAATCTCTGGATTAAAATAAAACTTATATCCAGCTTTTCTAATTCTGTTATGCATATTGTTATCTTGATTTCGTTCTAGTGTTTCATCAAAATATCCTACTTTTTCAAAAACTTCTTTTTTATATAATCCAAAAGCAACAGTATCAGTATATTGTGCTTTATCTGAATATCTAAATTTGGAATTTCCTATTCCAAAAGGAGAGGACAATACTTTTCCGATGGTTTTGTCACCTTCTTCAAGAGAAATAGATGTTAATTTTCCTCCTACACAAGCAACATCAGCAGGCATTTGCTCCATAGTTTCTATGTTTTTTCTTAGAAAATCTTTGTTAGCCTTAGCATGAGCATCTATTCTTACAACATATTTTCCCTTAGCTTCTTTAATTCCTATATTCCAACCAGCAGCTAATATTTTCTTTTCGTTTTTTAAAATTCGAATTGACGTTTTTCCTTTGTATTCGTTCAAAGTGTTAGCAATAATATTTGCTGTTTTATCAGTAGATTCCCCATCAATAATTAGTATTTCATATTTTTCTTCTGGAAAATCTTGTTGCAACAAAGACTCCAAACTTGTTTTTATGTATTTTTCTTCATTTCTAACAACAATCATTGCTGTAATTAAAATTTCTTCCACTATAAGTCACCTCCATTTATATTGTTTTTTAATTCTACAACATATACTTGTCTCTTATCTTTTTGAGCACCATCAAAGCAGATTTTTGTTCCACTATAATTCCATCTAGGATGCAAATCGCATCTACAATCATTTTTATATCTTAAATTCGAATAAATATGTGCAATTAAATCTGTTTTTTTGGTTTTAACATTATATAAATAAATATGTTGCTTTCTTTTAAAATCAGGATATGTATCTGTTATAAAATAAGTTTTGTCTTTATTATATGATGGGTGTCCATCAACTTCAAGCTCTTTTTCAGCAATTCTTTCATATTGCTGTGATTTATCTTTCATTAAAAAATAGCCTGTTCCAACATTACTTTTCTTTACCCAACCTAAAATACTAGAATTATCTTTCCATATACAATGTGATGTCATTCCATCATCAGATAAATTATAAATATCACTTCCATCTACATTTGCAGTTAATAGCCTAGTTGTTTTAACCCCATTTTTTATCCATCTATGTAAAAACATAAATCTCTTACCCTCAGGGTTAATCATTATATGATTTACCTTATGTTCTGCTCCATCCATAGATTCACAATGATCAATTTTTATCAATTGATCGTATGTAATAATTCCTATTTTAGTATTATTGTTTACATCAATCCTCCAAATGCAATATCCATTTGGGATTTTATCCTTTTGTGTTATATCTTCTTTGTTACTATATCCGTATCCAGGTCTTAATCTATGTAGTCTATAAAAATCTAATGTTAAAGCATTTTCTCCCTTTTTATCTATATCATAAATTGGAAAATCTAATATTCTTTTCTCTCTCGTTTCTATATTTAATATTACAGACTTTAATTCTTCATTTATAAAATCATTATAAATAATTTTAGTATTAAAATCCGGTCCTAACCATTGCAACATACAACCTTGTTGTACATTCCAAGACTTAGTTGTTGCTACCACTTTTTCAATTCCACTGCTTAATTCTTTTAATATAATTTTTGCTTCATTTTTTGGAGCAACACTTTTATATGAATTTTCTACTTCTAGATAAATCATCTTGTCTTCATTTTTATTCCAAGGTGATTTATCATAATATCCAAAAAGATGCTCTTTTTCGTTACTAGAAATTTGTTCTATCGAATTAGGCCAAGTTTTTTTATCGCTTATTATATTTCCAATATATTGGTATACATCTTTCAGTTTCTTTTTTATTGCAGGACATTTTCTTAACTCATATGCTATTCTATTTAAAAATTTCACTCTTTTAACTCCTTACCTCAATACTCCAATCACTGTATCAATACATACTTTAATATCATACACAAAAGAAAATTTACTTATATATTCCAAATTATACTTCATTTTCTCTGGTAGTACATCTTCTACATAAGCTAAATCAATATCTTTTCCTTTTTGTTTTGCACCATCTAATATTTCATCTTCATCTTTATATTTTATACTAGCAACAGATGTTATTCCAGCAGGCATTAGCAATGTTGCTTTCATTTCATCTGTATACTTGTCTACATATTTCTTTACTTCTGGTCTTGTTCCCACAAATGTCATTTCTCCTTTTAGTACGTTTATTAGCTGTGGCAATTCGTCCAGTCTTACTTTTCTTATTAGTTTTCCTACTCTTGTTATTCTGCTGTCGTTTCCAACCGTTACCAATGTTCCGACCTTATCAGCATTTTGAACCATTGTTCTGAATTTGAATATTCTGAATATTTTGCCATATGTTGTTATTCTTTCCTGTCTATAAAATACTGGTCCTTTGGAGTCAATTTTTATCATTATTGCTAGTATTAGTATTATTGGAGAAAATAATATTAGTAATATTAAAGCAACAATTATATCAAAAATTCTTTTTATTACTAAGCTAATTTTCTTTTTTGATAATATATCATAATATTCTTTTACTTTCTCGTTTTTTAAATTTTCTGGTAATTTTTCATATTTTATTAATATCATTTATTATATTCCCCTAATATTTCCACAAAATTGTCTATTATATATTCAACTTGCTCGTCTGTTAGTAATGTATATAGTGGTAATGTTATTTCTCCTTTGTAGAAATTAAAACTATTTGGATAATCTTTTATATCAAATCCTAGGTTTTTATATGCTGTAAGCATTGGTAATGGCTTATAGTGTACATTTGTAGCGATTCCTCTTTCAGCCATTTTTACTATTATTTCATTTCTTGTTTCTACATCTATTCCATTTATTCTTACTATAAATAAATGTCCTGATGATATTGAATTTGTAGCTGTATCATTATGATTTAATGTTTTTACTTGATGTCCTTTTAATTTTTCTTCGTATTTTTTTATTATTGCTTGTCTTCTTTTTAGCATTCCTGGATATCTTTTTATTTGTGCAAGTCCAATTCCAGCCATTATATCTGTCATATTGCATTTATAAGCGGGTTCTAATATATCATATTCCCAAGCTCCTAGCTTGTTTTTGTGAAGTGCATCTTTAGTTTGACCATGTAATGATAATATTTGGAATCTATGATATATTTTTTCGTCGTCTAAATTTTCATTTTTCTTCCAAGTAACGGCTCCACCTTCTGCTGTTGTTAGATTTTTTACAGCATGAAATGAAAAACAAGTAAAATCAGCATATTCTCCCGCTTTTTTCCCTTTTCTTGTTGCTCCAATGGCATGTGAACTATCTGCAATTATTGCTATTCTTCCCATTTTCTCTTGAATTTCATTATTTGGTTTGAATAATGTTTTTTTGTTTTCTACAACTTTTTGTATTTTTTCATAATCACACATTACTCCACCTAAATCTACTGGAATTATCGCTTTTGTTTTTTCTGTTATCGCTTTTTCTAATTTATCATAATCCATTTCAAAATTATCTTCTTGAATATCTACAAGCACAGGTGTCGCTCCAACATGGCATATTACACTACAAGATGCAGTATATGTATATGCTGTTGTTATTACTTCATCTCCTTCTCCTATTCCTAATAGTCTTAATGTCATTTCCATTGCCGCTGTTGAAGAGTTTAATGCTACTGTTTTTTCAGTATTGCATAATTCTGATATTTTTTGTTCAAATAATTTTGTTTTTGGCCCAGTTGTAATCCATCCTGATTTTAAAGCCTCTACAACTTCCTTAATTTCTTCTTCTCCAACATCTGGTGGAGAGAATGGTATGTTCATTTTTGTACTCATTTTTTCCTCCTAATTTTAAAAAAATTTTATTTATTATAAGTATTCCAATATTTGCACCTAGCACATCTATTAGAACATCTCTAATTTCGGCACTTCTTCCTGGAACAAAATATTGATGTATTTCATCTGAAATAGCATACAATATCATAAAGATAACTATATACTTCAAATCATTTAAAGTTACTTGCTTATATGAATTATAGGTACAATATGCAAGAACTCCTCCTAATATATATAGTGTAAGATGTGCCGTTTTTCGTACAATCATTGATATTGTTCTATGTAATTGTTCATATTGATTATTTTCTATATTAAATATATTTTGCACAATATGCGTAATTACACCTGTAATACCTCCACTCGTTTTATCAGATAAACTTCCATTTTGTGATGAAAACATAAACATCATTAGCATCCATAATATTAGCAAAGTTGTATATAATATTTTTTTCATTTATTTTTTTCTCCATTCACTTCTTCTGGATTTCTATAAGTTGGAACAATTTGCTTCATTGTTTCCTTTACTTTTTCTTTCGAATAATTGTCCATATATTCTAGCTTGTCCAATATATCCAATTTTTCTTTCAATTCGTCTATTTCCATATGAAGTGGTTCTGATACAAATATTTTGTCATGTTTTGTTGCAGTTAATCCTTCTTCTGCCATTAGCAATTCTTCGTATAATTTTTCTCCTGGCCTTAGTCCTGTTACCTGTATTGGGATATCCACTTCTGGCTCGTATCCAGACAATTTTATTAAGCTTACTGCTAAGTCATATATTTTTACTGGTTCGCCCATGTCTAATACAAATATTTCTCCGCCTTGGGCATATGTTACTGCTTGCAATATTAGTCCAACGGCTTCTGGTATTGTCATAAAAAATCTTGTAATTTCTTTATGAGTTAAGGTTACCGGTCCACCGTTTGCAATTTGTTTTTTGAATAGAGGTATTACAGAACCATTGCTTCCTAGTACATTTCCAAATCTAACTGCAACATATTCGGTTTTACTTACTTTGTTTTTAGCTTGCACTATCATTTCGCAAACTCTTTTTGAAGCTCCCATTACATTTGTTGGATTTACAGCTTTATCTGTTGATATTAGTACAAATCTTTCTGTTCCATATTTATCTGCACAATTTACTACATTGTATGTGCCAAATATATTGTTTTTTATGGCTTCTAATGGATTATTCTCCATTAAAGGCACATGTTTATGCGCTGCTGCATGAAATACAAGTGATGGCTTGTATTCAGTAAACACATCTTCTAATCTCATTTTATCTCTTACACTTCCAACTATTGCTTCTATTTTTTGTTTTGGATATTTTGATTTTAGCTCTAATTCAATATCATATAAATTGTTTTCATATATATCAAATATTATCAATTTCCCTGGATTGTATTTCATTATTTGTCTACAAAGTTCAGAGCCTATTGAGCCTCCTCCACCTGTTACCAATACGTTTTTATCTTTTATCAATATGCTTATATTTTTATTATCTAATTTTATTGTATCTCTGCCTAGTAAATCTTCTATTTCTACATCTCTTAAACTATTCATAATGCCTTGTTTTTCAATTAAATCTTCTGTACTTGGCAATATTCTTGTTTTTACTCCTGTTTGTTGGCATATTTCTATAATATTTCTTTTTGACATTGATGTGATTCTAGTTATTGCTAAAAATATTAAATTTACATTTTTTTCTTTTACAATATTAGGAATATCATATCTCGTTCCTAAAACTTTTACTCCTAATATGCTCTTGTTTACTTTATTTGTATTATCATCAACAATTCCTACAATATTATATTTATCTTTCATAGAATTTTTTATAGCAATAATTATCTCGCGTGCACCCATTCCAGCACCTATAATTAGTAGATTTTGAGGTTTTTCCTCTGTTGTTCCGTTTTTCAACTTTTTCTTAGCCATCATAGCAGCTCTTCTAGACATTACAGATCTTCCAGCCAAACGATAAAGTACAAATGCCCCTGCCACAAATATTCCAGATAATACATTTACCCTAATTTCTAGATATTCTAATCTTAATATATGACTAATCACAATTAGTGAAAGTGTAGAAATAAAGCAAATAAACATATATTTTATATAATCTTTTCCTATTTCATATCTTATCATATTTCTATACATTTGAAATATATTTAAATAAATTTCATAAACCAAAACGGCTACACATAACTCTTTTACTAAGTTTACCATACCTATTGTTGATATACAATTTATATCCAAAAACAATATTGATGCTACATAACTTGCTAATATTATAAATATATCTGCCAAGATTAGCACAGAATGCCTATATTTTTTGAAAATGTCTATAATTTTCATATGCACAACCCCTTAAATTTTTACGTTTTTATAATTCCTTTTGATTATACATTTAAATATGATTTTTTTCAAGGTTTTTACAGAAATTTGTCAGATATGATAGAAAACTCATTCGTGTATCTCCTTAGCCAACTTTCCAATAGCCTTACTCTCAATCCTAGACACATAGCTCCTACTAATCCCCATCATACTAGCAATCTCATTCTGCGTAACCGGATTACACCCATTAAGCCCATACCTCATCTCCAAAATTTTTTTCTCTCTGTCCTTCAAAACCTCTCCCATCTTCTCATAAAGTTTCTTCACCTTAATCTTCAAATCAATCTCATCTTCAATATTCTTCTCATCATTCTCTAAAACTTCTAACAAAGTAACCTCATTATCGTCCTTATCCTTCCCAATAGGCTCATTCAAATAAACCTCAGACGAAATCTTTTTGTAACTTCTCAAATACATCAAAATCTCATTATCAATGCACTTTGACACATATGTAGCAAGTTTAACACCTTTTGAAGACTTAAAGCTATTTATTCCTTTTATAAGCCCAATAGTTCCAATAGAAATCAAATCATCTGTGTTAATATTGCTTGAAGCATACTTTTTAGTTATATGAGCTACTAATCTTAAATTTCTTTCTATTAATATATTTCTAGCTTCTTCATCTCCACTTTCATATTTTTGCAAATACAATTTCTCTTCTTCTGAATTTAGTGGCTCTGGAAATAAATTATTATTTACAATATATCCTACTGCAAAAACAGCAGAATTTAAAAAAGTTAAAAAACCTCCCAATGATAAAGAAAGCATTAAGGCACCTCCAAATAAATCTATACCATAATATATGATAGATTTATTTAAGAAGTGCCTGACCTTTGTTAATTCTTTATTTTTTCTACTGTCATTCCATCTTTTGTATCTTTTACTTCATATCCCTTTTCTTTTAAAGTATCTCTTATTTCGTCTGATTTTACATAATCCCTTTCTTGCCTTGCTAATTTTCTTTGCTCTACTAATTCTAAAATTTCTTCCGGAATTTCTTCTTTTTCTGTTCTTTTATCAATTTGAAGTCCCATTACACTATCAAATTTTAATAATAAATCTGCTAATTTTTTTGATTTTTGTTCATATCTAACAACTTCCCAAACTACACTCATAGCAAGAGGCATATTCAAGTCATCATTTATTGCCATATGAAATCTATTTTCAAATTCGTCTATTACTTCTTGTGCTATCTCATCCTCTCCTACTAAATGTTTTTGATAACCATCTTTTAATCTTTCATATGATTTAGCAGATGCATCCATTCCTTCCCATGTGAAGTTTAGTTTGTTTCTGTAATGGCAAGAATAACTAAATAATCTGTATACAAGTGGATCGTATCCTCTATTTACTATATCGTCTAGTAAATATACATTTCCTAAACTTTTTGACATTTTTCCACCATTTATTAATAAATATTCTCCGTGCATCCAATATCTTGCTGGAATTTTTCCGCAAGCCCCTTTGCTTTGTGCAATCTCGTTTTCGTGGTGTGTTGGTATCAAATCAATTCCTCCTGTATGTATGTCAAATTGCTCACCTAAATATTTTTGTCCCATAGCTGAACATTCTATGTGCCAACCCGGATAGCTTGGTCCCCAAGGACTATCCCATTTCATCAAATGATTTTCTGGTGCTTTTATCCATAATGCAAAATCATATGGATTTTTCTTCTCTTTGTCTACTTCTACTCTTGCACCTGATTTTTGATCTGCTAAGTTTATTCCAGATAATATTCCATACTTATCTAATTTTGAAACATCAAAATAAATTGCTGTTGAAGTTTCGTACGCATAGCCATTTGCCATTAATTTTTTTACATATTCTATCATTTCATTTATATGATCTGTTGCTTTGCAAACCACCTCTGGTGTTTCTATATTTAATGCTTTTAAATCTTTGAAAAATAATTTTGTATAATATTCTGCAATTTCTAATGGAGATTTGTGTTCTTCTCTTGCAGATTTTAGCATTTTGTCTTCTCCTTCGTCTCCATCTGATACCAGGTGTCCAACATCTGTTATGTTCATTACATGTTTTAATTTATATCCATTATATCTTAAAACTCTTCTTAAAACATCTTGAAATATGTTTGTTCTCATATTTCCTATTGTTGCATTTTTATATACTGTTGGTCCGCACGAATACATTCTTACAGTTTCTTTATCCAAAGGTATGAATACATCTTTTCGTTTTGTTAAAGTATTATAAAATTTTATTTCCATTGTTTTTTCTCCCTTCTTATATCAAAAGGCACATATAGTGCCTTTTTTTAATTATTTCCACTTATTTCATTTATAGCATTTTTTATCGCATTGTTTACACCAGTGTTATTTTTGTTCTCATTTGGTGGTACTGTATTGCTACTAGTGTTATTCGTTGTTGAATTGTTTGTTGTATTTGTACTAGTGTTGGTATTTGTGTTATTATTAGTAGAGTTATTTGTTGTATTATTCTTTGTATTATTAGTACTGTTCGTAGTGTTATTTGTTGCATTTGTGGTGTTATTATTTATTGTATTCGTGGTATTGTTTACTGGTTCCTCTTTTTTAGTATGTGTTGTACAAGTTTCAGTTGGTAACATATATGAAGCATCTGCTGTTTTTCTCCAAGAATCGTATTTATCGCTATCTTTTCTTGTTATAAATACTCTTTCAACTGGATTTGGGCAATTATCGTTTGCAAGTTTTACTGTTCCATCTACTTCACAAATTTTTGCTTTTGTATGAACCGTACATTTTTCAGTTGGTTCAGTTCCACTTACATAGACCTCGGTATATGTTCTTGTTCCTCTTGGGTCTTCATTACAATAATCCCCTGCTAACATTCCAGAATCCTTACAAATAGTTACTTTCTTAATATTATCTGGCACTTTAAATCTTTTTGGCTCCAAATCTTTGTGTGCAAATTCCATAACAGCATCCCAAATTGAACCAGCTGGGTTTGAAGGATTTCCTCTATATCTTATTGTTTCACTATGTTTTTCATATCCATACCAAGTTGCTGCTGCATAATATGGTGTAAATCCGCAAAGCCATCTATCATAATCACTATTTGTTGTACCTGTTTTAGCTCCAACATCCATTCCCTTTATTGCACAATATCTTGCTGTACCACTTGAACCTGTAACAACTTGAAATAAAATGCTTTGTAGTATATATGCATTAGATTCAGACATCATTCTTTTTCTTTCTTGTTTTGTTTCTAATACCACATTTCCTTTTGAATCCACGACTTTTGTAAAGAATGTTGGTTCTATATATTCTCCACCATTTGCTATCATGGAATATCCTGCTGCCATTTCAAGAGGTGTTGCACCTACTGTTAGACCTCCTAATGCTATTGATAAATTTGCATCTTTGCTTGGGTCAACAGATTTAAAGTTCATGTCTTTCAAGAATTTTACTGCTTTTTCTGGACCTAGTTCAGATACAATTGCTACTGGTCCAACATTGTGAGATATTTCTATTGTATATCTTACTGTCATAAGACCTTTAAATGTATTATCATAATTCTTTGGCCAATCCTTGTTCATACCTTTAAATGTTGTTGGAGCATCATCAAATACTGTTCCAGCAGTTATTAAATTTGCTTCAAGTGCTGGTGCTATTGCAGATAATGGTTTCATCGCAGAACCTGTTTGCTTTCCACCTTGTGTTGCTATATTATATCCTCTTGCTGTTTTTTCGCCAAGTCTACCAACAACGCCAACTACATATCCAGTATTATTTTGCACAACAGCCATTGCAGCTTCTGTATGTTCGTCTGGATATTTCTTTGATGCCATTAAATATTTTAATTTAGCAAATTCTTCTTCCATACGTTTTTGCAATGCTGTATCTTGTGTTGTGTAAATTATATATCCACCACTTTTTAATTTGGTTTCAGCAAAGTCTTTATCCCAGCCATTTTTCTCAGCTAATTCTTCTACAACTTCTGTAATCATGGCATCTGTATGATATGAATATACACTTTCTGTTATTGTGCCTTGTTCAAAATTCAAACCTTCGTCTACTTTGCTTACAGCATTGTCATATTCTTCTTTTGATATTTTGTTAAGTTCATACATTTTTGCAAGTACAGTTTTTGTTCTTTTCTTTATTTTTTCAGATTTTGCATTTTTAGCATCTTCGTCCCCTTCTTTAAATGGATTGTATGTGTTTGGGGCGTGGTTAATTCCTGCTAAATATGCACATTCTTCTATACTTAAATCTTTTACTTCTTTATTAAAGTAATATTTTGCTCCTAGCTGTACTCCGTGGATATTTTTGCTTCCTCCACCCATTGATAATATATTTAAATACGTTTCTAGTATTTGGTCTTTTGATGCAATTTCTTCTATTTTATAGGCTTTTACCCATTCTTTTAATTTTCTTATTATACCTGCTATTCCACTATCTTCTTTGTCTTTTGTTATATTTTTAACTAATTGTTGTGTTATAGTACTTCCTCCAAATGAAGATGAACCACCATTTAATACGTATTTTACTGCTGCATATGCAGTTCTCTGGATGTCTACTCCTTTATGCTCTCTAAATCTTTCGTCTTCTATTGATATAAAGGCTTCTGGCAAATAGCTTGGCATATCTGAAAGGGTTATTATTTCTCTTTTTTCGTCTCCTGCTAATGTTGCTATTACGTTTTCGTCTTTATCCAAAGCAACACTATTTGATGTGCTAATTATAAGATCTTCCTTGGTTATCGTAAAATCGTCCCCAAATAGCCCAAAAAATACACCTGCTACCACTCCTGCTATTGCTAGAATTCCTATAAGTATTAGAATTCCTAATATTTTTAATGCTAGCTTTAATTTTGGGTGTGGTTTCTTTGTTTTTTCACCTTTGGCTTTTTTCCTTTTATTGTTTGGTATTTTTACTTTTTTTGTTTTTTCATTGTCAACATCTGAATTGCTTGCAGTCCTTTTCTTTTTATTTTCTGTGTCTTTGTTTGATACTTTCTTATTTTTCTTTTTATTATTACTCATTTATTGCCTCCTTGCAATATTTATAGTATCAATATTATATTATAAAAATCAGAAATTTGAAAGTCTTTTGGTAAAAATTGAGCGTTTTTTTCTGCAATAAATTATATATGCTATAAATCCTAATGAGCTTACTATTGATATTACAAATGTAATTTTTTCTAGTTTGGTTCCGGTGTAATTTAGTTCTATTGTTTTGGTTCCGTCTAGTGTTAGATTTATCATTATAAATCCATTGTCTGATTCTTGATATTCTACTTTTTGCCCGTTTACATATACATTGTATCCTAGGTAGTATATGTAAGGTAGTTCAACTGTTACTTCTGACTTTTCTCCTTCTATTGTAAAGTGCATATTGCTTCCGTTTTTTTCTTCGTCTTTTATTGTAGCATTTCCAGATAATACAATTGCTCCATTTGTTCTTTCACAAATATAATCAAGATTATTGATTGCTTTTACTGGTAGATATTCATATGCTGCACATTGGTTGCCATTTACCTTGTCATCGATATATAAATAAGATGTATCAAATTCTGTATCATATTTTACTAAATTTGTTATATATTGACCAGTGTACATTAGTATTACCAAAATTAAAATATACATTGTTTCTAATTTTAAATCACTTATGCTTTTATAAATATTTACTCCTGCTATTATAGATAGTGTAAAAGTAGAAACTAGCAAAAATCTCCATGGAAATTGTATTACAGAAGGCACTTTTGGAAACCACTCCCACGGAAAGATTGTTGTTGCCATTATTCCAAAAGCAATCCCAACACATAATGTTACAATATATAGTAATTTATATTTTTTATCTATTTTTCTTAGAACAACTGGTGTAAATAGTAAAGCTACAATAATTGGTAAGCCTATCTCCAAAGACATATTTTCATTGATTTTGTTTTCACTTAACTTATAAGCCCATTCTGGTCTAGCTTGGCTAAATATTAATTGAGACGGATATGCTCTTTGATCTAAAAAAGCTTCTCGACTTGCACCTTTTACAAAAGCGGTATAATCTGTTGCCATTTTGTGTTCTAATAAAGGGCCATAAAAAAATAACGAAATTAGAATAATAAATGCACCATTAATAATTAGATTCTTCCATATATTTTTTCTTGTATCTTTCATAAATAGTTTCTTTATATTTAAAATAACAAATATTGCTGAAATTGTTACAGCCATCAATGTACTTATATTATGAGATAGAACAATTCCTAATGCTCCAATTGCAAGAAAATAGTTTTCTTTTCCAGAGTCATAGAAAATATCGTATAACCCATAGAATAGCATTGGAAAAAACATATACGCAATAACTTCTCCCATAGCCATTCTGCAATATATATCAGATATAAAATAAGGTGCTGTAATGTATATAATTGCAGTTATAAATGCCATATCTTTGTTTTTAGTTATCTTTTTCATTAGCTTAAACATTGCTATTCCAGATACTATGATAGAAAGCATAATCGTTAGTTTCATTGCATGTACTATTGATGATGTAAAAAGCGAAAATACACCACTAATATAGGTTTCAAGAGGTGGATAGAATATATTCCAACCATATCCAAAATTATTGCAAAAACTTGACATTATTAGTGGCGGAAATTGTTTTGCCAAAATTCCTGTATTTGTAGCAAAATTTCTAGAAATATGATATACCCCATCATGTGACCAGTAAAATCCTTTTGTAAGTAATGGTGCACTTAAAATCAAGGCAATTAGTATGATTAGTATAATATAGATGTGTTCGTTATTTCGTAGATTTTTTAGTTTCTTAAAAATATTCATTTTTTTCGTTCCCCTTTTAGACATTTTTTATTTGTCATATCTTATCATATTTTTGTTATGTTTTTCAATACATATTAGAAAAAAGACCAACTATTTACTATTAATATTTTGATATTGGCTGGGGTGGGAGGATTCGAACCGCCGAAATGCCAGAGTCAAAGTCTGGTGCCTTACCACTTGGCTACACCCCAATATTTAATATTAATTAATAAATAATTGGTCTTTTTCATATTTAGTTTTGTGGGGTGGAAGATGGGATTCGAACCCACGACCTCTAGTGCCACAAACTAGCGCTCTAACCAACTGCGCTACATCCACCAAATAACGGACTTAATTGCCAGTCCGTTATTTATTTTAACCCATTTATATTATACTTGTCAATACTTTTTATGAATTTTTTAATTATTTTTTCATTTTTTATTGTTCTGCTCTTGCCCAAATTATAATTCTGCCTGAAACATCATCATTACATGTTAATAATGTTATTTCCATTGCTCCATTTGTGTCTCTTGACATATAATCTGAATCTTCTGGTGTTGTTTCATATGTATTGTATACAATATATGTTACTTTGTTTCCATTTAAGTCTGTTATGTATATTTTATCACCAACAGATATTTTTGCATTATCGGAGAAAAACATACCATTTCTGTAATTATGTCCTTCAATTACTGTATTTCCAACTTTGTTCAATCCAGGTCCATAAAGAATTGCAACTGAAACTTCAATTGATTTTTTTGTAGCTTCTTCAAGTACTGGATATTTAATTCCTGTTTTTGGAATTTCTATATATCCAACCATTACAAATCCTTTATAAGTTTGTTTTGTTGTTCCTCCTGAATTTACAGTATTTGTCTCTGTTGTTATTCCATTTACATTTGGTTTTTCTACTATTCCCACATCTGTATTATTATTTTTAGTTGTATTATTTCTATTTGTTACTTGATTTTCAAATTCGTTTATTGCTTCTCCTGCTTGATTATTTGTGCTATTTCTCGAATATACATCATATGCCCAGAAACCCAATAAACCAATTATTGCAATTATTACTACAATTAATACAACGGTTAAGATATCACTATATTTACTATCAAACATATCCAACCCCTCCTCTATCTTTTGCACTGTACACTTTTATTATATCATAATTTCATTTTTTTTCATAGCTTTTTTACATTTTTTTCGCTTATTGTTATTTTATTAAATTTAAATATTACCCTTATTATATTAAATTGGCTTTTCAAATTCATTTAATATTTATTGTTCTTTTGCCCAAATTATAATTCTTTTATCTCCCTTATCAGTACATGTTGATAAAGAAATCTCTCTTGCGCCATTGGTATCTCTGGTCATATAATCTGTGTCTGTGTCTGTTGTTTCATATTTGTTATAGATTACATATGTTACAGTACTTCCATTTAAATCTGTTATATAGACTAAATCTCCATTATTTAATTTTTTATTGTTTGAGAAAAATAGCCCATTTCTGTTATTATGCCCTATTATTACTGTATTTCCAACTTCATTTAGTCCGAGGACCATATAGCTTAGAAACAGCTGTATTTAGAGCTTTCGGTGTCATTTCTTGCAATACTGGATATTTTACTTTCGTTTTTGGTATTTGTATTTCTCCTAATATTGTAAAATTTTTATATTTTGAACCTGAATTTGAATTTGTCCCAGAACTGCTGTTATTATTGTTAGTCGGTGTTTCTTCTGTCTGAGTAGGTTCTTCTGTCGGTTCTTCTTCTGGTTCTTCAATTGTATTTTGCTGATTTTGTGCAATTTGATTATTAAATTCTTCTATTGCAGCTAATGCATCATTGTCTACTTTGTTTTTTGTATAAGTATCATAAATCCAAAATCCTGTTAATACTAATGTTGCGGCAATTGCAATTACTAAAATTACAGTTAATATATTATCATATTTTTTCTCCATAAAAATACTCCTTAAATTCACTTATACATTAATTATAACATATTTGTTTAATTTGTACCATTAGTATTATACAATTTTTCCGCTTAGTTTCTTTCCCCCTAGTAAATGGAAATGAATGTGTTTTACTTCTTGCCCCCCATTTTCTCCGCAATTTATTATTACTCTAAATCCTTCTTCTGCTATTTGTTTTTCTCTTGCTATTTTATTTATAACTGAATATATTTTTCCAATTAAAGTTTCGTCTTCTTTTTCAATTTCTGTTATTTTTGCAATGTGTTTTTTAGGAATTACAACTATATGAACTGGTGCTTGTGGTGCAATATCTTCAAAAGCTAGAACCTCGTCATCTTCATATACTATTTTTGATGGTATTTCTTTATTTATAATTTTACAAAATATACAATCCATTTTTAATCTCTCCTACTCTTTTTATTAAATTTTTCTTCTGCTTGTTCTTGCTATTCTTTTATTAAAACAGCCTTTATTCTTCTTACTCCTGCTGAACTTGCTTCTTCTTTTTTGATTTTGAATTTTCCAAGTTCACCTGTATGTGTAACATGAGGTCCTCCGCAAATTTCTTTGCTGAAATCGCCTATTGTATAGACTTTTACTTTATCTCCATATTTATTTTCAAAAAGTCCCATTGCTCCTGATTTTTTTGCTTCTTCTAATGTCATTTCTTCGCAAGTTACAGGTAAATCTCTTGCAATTTGCTCATTTACTATATTTTCAACCTTTTCAAGTTCCTCTTTTGTAACTTTTTGTGGATGTGCAAAGTCAAATCTTAATCTCTCTGTTGTAATATTTGAGCCCTTTTGTGTTGCATGCTCTCCTAAAACAATTTGAAGTGCTTTGTGTAAAAGATGCGTTGCAGTATGGTATGCAATTGTTGTTTCATTTTGTTCAGCTAGACCACCTTTAAACTTATTTTCACTACCCATTTTAGACTTTTCTTGATGCTCTTTAAATAGTTTGTCAAACTCTGTTACATCAATTTCTATTCCTTGCTCTTTTGCAAGTTCTATTGTCATTTCAAGTGGGAATCCATATGTTTCATATAATTTAAACACAATAGCTCCTTCTATTCTGTCTTTTCCTTGTTCTCTTGCTCTTTTTACTGCTTTTTCGAATTCTCTTTCTCCATTTTCTAGTGTATGCATGAATTTTTGTTGTTCTTCTAATATTACTTTATGTATTTTTTCTCTATTTTCAACTAATTCTGGGTACATTTCTTTTAGGTTGTCAATTGTTATATCTATAATTCCTTGGAAATCTTCAATTGATATTCCTAATTTATTTAAATGTCTTGTTAATCTTCTTATTAATCTTCTTAAAATATATCCTCTATCGGTATTGCTTGGAACTCCTCCATCACAAATAATCATCATACTGCTTCTAATGTGGTCTGATATTATTCTTCTGCTGTTGATATCGTCTATTTTAGCTAATTCTTGAAGTTTTTCCATTGTTGGTACAAATAGCTCTGTTTCAAATGGTGTTTCTTTACCTTGTAATAACATAGTCATTCTTTCAAGACCTAAACCAGTATCAACATTTTTTTGCTTTAATTTTGTATATCCATTTTTATCTTTGTAATATTCCATAAAAACATTATTCCAAATTTCTACATACTTACCACATCCGCAAGAAGGATCGCAATGGTCTGAACAAGGCTCTTTTCCTGTATCATAAAACATTTCAGTATCAGGTCCACAAGGTCCTTCTTCTCCTGCAATCCACCAGTTATCGTCCTTTCCGAAATGATAAATCCTTTCACTTGGAATACCTGCTTTTAACCAAGCTTGCTCAGCAACAGTATCCATTGGAGCGTCCTCGTCTCCCGCAAATACAGTAACAGATAACTTTTCAACCGGAATATTTAGTTCTTTTGTCAAAAACTCAAAGCTCATAGCAATAGCTTCTTCCTTAAAATATGCCCCAAGAGACCAATTACCAAGCATCTCAAAATATGTTAAATGTCTGTTATCTCCAACTTCGTCAATATCAACAGTACGAATACATTTTTGATAATCAGTTAACATATTTCCAGCAGGGTGCTTCTCTCCAAGCAAATAAGGAACCAAAGGTTGCATTCCAGCAGTAGTAAACAAAACAGAAGGATCATTCTCTGGAATAACCGGACTACTAGGAATAACACTATGCCCCTTGCTCTTAAAAAAATTCAAATATTTATTTCTTATATCAATAGCTCTCATAATTCCCCTTTTCCATTGCAAAACCGCAATTCACATAAATTATTGTTAAATTATATTATAAAATATAGCAAAAATCAACAATTTGTGTGGAAAAAATAGTTCACAAGATCTACACTATCCTCTGTCAATTGAATGCCTAACAGACACAAGGCCTGTTAGGCATTCCCTTTCTCTATTTTTTACTAATTTGTCAAATTTAAATCATACGTGTTTTCATTTTCAGTAGGTACTAATTGGACATTAGATTTTAGACAAACTAGCGCACGCAACCCCGGAAGGCTGCTGTAATAGTGGTTGTTGCTCATACTGTCGTCGTAGTCCACATTAAGCAAATAGTCGCCGTCGTCGCTGCGGGCAGACGGAGAAGCGAGCCAGTATCCATAAGCTTTGTTTGAATCGTTTATTACATATAGATTTTCTAATTCACTGTGACTTAATCC
This sequence comes from uncultured Clostridium sp., assembly GCA_900555835.1. Taxonomy (GTDB): domain Bacteria; phylum Bacillota; class Clostridia; order TANB77; family CAG-508; genus UMGS1864. The sequence continues at coordinate 127 of USMK01000001.1, read as the reverse complement.
ACTTATATAATCATCATAGCTACTATATATATTCCATTTTACTTTATACCCATTTTCATCCATACTATCACACTCTATATATCTAGTTGGATGTGTTGCTTTATATGATGCACAAAACATTTCTATT